>JBATIA010000241.1:0-2431 GCA_049667415.1 Ignavibacteriaceae bacterium | reverse complement strand
TTTTACAGATTATTTGAACGGACAAAAAGCCAGAATAAAACTTATGCTGGCTTTAACAAAAACTTCCGATAGGAAAATTTTGACAAAGCTTTTTGAGGGGGAAATAAAGGAGATTTAGAAATTCATTCTACTAATGTTCTGAAATCAATACTTCTAAATCAACTTTGTGAACGTGGTCAATTTCTCTTCCCAGAAACAACTCCGCAACTTCTTTAAACTTTGCGGGAATATCACTTACATAATATTCCTGCCCGCCAATAGACTTTGAATCGGAAAGAAGATTAAATTTTTCTAATTCCATTTTAATAAGTTCGGATGAAGCAACACCCGAATCAATAAGTGATACTTTAGGACCAATGACTTTCTGAATTATTTCCGAGAGAATCGGGTAGTGAGTGCAACCCAAAACCAATGTATCTATGTCATTTCCACGGAGTTCCTTTAAATATTCTTCGGCAATTTCATAAGTTGCCTGATGCTTAATCCATCCTTCTTCTGCCAGCGGAACAAAAAGAGGACACGGCTTTTCAAACACTTCTGCTTTATCGTTCAACTTTTTAATTTCTTTTGAGTATGCAAGATTTCCGATTGTCGCCCTTGTACCTATAACTCCAATTTTTTTGTTGTGAGTTTTACTCAATGCCATTCTCGAGCCTGGTTCAATCATCCCGATGATAGGAATATTAAATATTTTTTTAAGATCAGGAATTGCAATTGAGGACGCAGTGTTGCAGGCAACGATTATAGCTTTAACATTTTTTTGCAGCAGGAATTTTGTATTCTGAATGGAGTATTCAATTACAGTTGAATTAGATTTTGAACCATAAGGTACGCGTGCAGTATCGCCAAAGTAAATTATATTTTCATTGGGCAGAGTTGTAGCTAGTCTTTTTACCACGGTTAGTCCGCCAATTCCCGAGTCAAATACACCAATCGGGCTTCGATTGACTACGCCCGGACGAGTTGGTTTTTGTTTATCTGTAATGCCCAATTTAAACCTTATAATAGATTATTAATGGCTGAGCTTAATTCATTTTTAATGAATTCATAATCATTGGGAGAAATTTTTTTGCCGTTCCGGTCAAGCACATAAAATGCATCAACAATTTCATCTCCCTGCGTAGAAATCTTAGCAAAGAAAATATTCAGACCAAGTTCGTTCATTTTGCTTGTAACGTGATAAAGAAATCCAAGTCTGTCGGGTGAATGCACATCAATTATGGTGTACCTTTCGTGATTCTCAAATGCAACTTTAATATTTCCTTTTTTCTTGAAAAGCTTGTTCTCGATTCTCCACCATTTTGTTTTAAGAGAAGCAACTTCTTTACTTAGTTTCATCAAACCCTTAACAACAAGATTCATATCCTCTTCAATTTTACCAAATCTATCCTTATCTAGCTTTTTATGGGTACTGAAGTCTGTAACATTAAAAGTATCGATCACAATTCCATCTTTGCGCGTAAAAATTTTAGCGTCGTGTATGTTGATATCATTTACTGCAAGGACTCCGCATAGCTTGGAAAGCAGTGAAGGAAAGTCTTTTGTAATAACAGTTATGCCCGTATAACCATTCGAATCTGAAAAGAGAACTGAAACAGAAGAACCCTTATTTATTTCCTGAATGTGCCTTGCAATTTCCTCTGCCGCGAAATGATGTGAGTATGCAATGTCGTCAATTGATTCTATATGATCCTGAACAAGTTCTTCAGATATGTTTGGAGAATATTTGCTTATTTCTTTTGGAACTGCATACGTAGTTGAAACTAAAAGCTCTTCGCCCGAAATTTTATCTTCAAGCATTGCCTTTGTTTTTCTGTAAAGTTCTGCAAGCAGTTCACTCTTCCAGCTAGTCCATACCACCGGATTAACAGCTGAAAGATCAGCATATGTTAAAAGATATAGCTGGTCGAGGTCCTCAATCGAATTAAACCTGGAAGTAAAACTATTTAGTGTCTCGGGATCATTTAAATTTCTTCTGAAAGCTGTCTGCTCCATATAAAGATGATTATAAACAAGAAATGAAACTGTGTTTATTTCCTGTTCACTATAGCCCATCCGGTACATTATTGATGAAGTCAGTTCAGCACCGATTATTTCGTGTCCGCTTATGTTTATCGGTTTTGCAATATCGTGAAGCAACAATCCTAGAAAAAGTTTTTCTTTGTCTTTTAGCTTATTAAAAATCCTTCCAAGCTGTGAATTTTCATTTGCAAGCTTTTCCACATTTTGAATAGCGATGAGTGTATGTTCATCTGCCGTGTATGAATGATAAACACCGTGCTGTAAAAAGCCGTTAAGTTCTTTGAACTCAGGCATAAATGCCCCGAGAGCACCAAGTTCATTCATTGCATAAAGAGTCTGACCCACATTTTTCGGTAACTTTAAAATTTCCCTGAAGAATACTGAAGATTCACTTTCCTGGAGTTGATAC
>JBATIA010000240.1:0-10452 GCA_049667415.1 Ignavibacteriaceae bacterium | reverse complement strand
TTGACGAGATCATCTTTCTCTTCATTATTTAATGAAGATTCTAGCTGAACAATAATTTCCTTTTCCTTCTGATGAAGATGTTTGATATCTGAAAGGGCAGTGAAGACTTCATCAATTAAAGTCTTTCCGCGATGAACAACATGATCCTGGGGAAGATAACCAATGGTAATATTTTTCTGCTTGTTGATCAAACCACTTTCAGGTTCAAGCTCGCCGGTGAGCATTTTAAGAAGAGATGATTTACCCGTTCCGTTTGATCCAACGAGACAAATTTTATCACCCGAATTAATTTTTAGGTTAACATTCTGGAAAAGATATTCCCCGGTGAACTGAAGAGAAATGTTGGAAAAGTCAATCATAGAGAGAAAAGGAGTTATTCCCGAAGCACTGCAACTTTTCCAGTAACAACATTATTTCCTTCTGTATCAAATGCAACGATTAAATAAACGCCTGTACTTACTAGTTCCCCGTTATCATCTCTTCCATCCCAGTAAGCAGTTCTTCCACCCGGTGAAGTGAATTCCGTAACGAGTGTTCCGTTAATTGTAAGTACTTTTATCTCAGAGTCTTTGATTAATCCATCGATAGTTAAAAGGTTTGAACCACTTTTTATACTGAATGGATTTGGGTATACGAAAAGTTTATCAAAGCTCTCCAGAGGTTTAATATATGGAGTCTCAAACGAAGTCAATCCTTCGTCCGTTCCTGCATAAACAATTCCTTTGTTCTCATCAATAGCTAAACTTTTTATCTGGTTCGAAAGCAGAGCACTGTTCTGGGCTGTAAATGTGGTTATCAATCGTGACCCATCGGAATTTACCAGTAGTAATCCTTCATTAGTACCGATCCACTTTTGGTTTAAGGGATCAACTGCAATTGCATTAACTGACTGCTGACGTAAAACAAAAACATTGGATATTCTAAGCGCCGAGCTTCCCGAGGATAATACAGTGCTTGTATTTGTAATAATATTTACTCCAAGGCTAGTAGCAACCCAAACGTCTCCTCTTCTATCAACAACCACATCACGGATATCATTTGTGTTTAGTCCATCAGCAGTGGTAAGGTAATCTGACCTATCATCTGAAGGATCCTCATAAGTTTTATTTTCATTTAAATAAAATAATCCTAATCTTGAAGGATCTGCGCAACTCAGCCATTTTGTGTCGTAAGGATCAACGGCAAGGTTTTCATTACCGAATAAAATTCTGCTTTGTGCTGCTGGAATAGTGAAATGGTACCAAACACTGTCAGGCGTGCGCATAGCGAGTGTATTCCGGTCTACCGCCCAATAGTTTAATACCCATAAGTTGCTGCGTGAATCAGTCCCAAACCCTGTGATAACAAGGAAGTTAGGATTATCAGGTATACCCTGCATACCGGTATTTGTTCGGTTCCACAGTTTCTTTATCTCACTACTTACTTCAAGAAATCCATAACCCCAGGTCCCAAGATAGGCTGAGCCACCTATTGAAAAGGCATTGTAAACATCATCATCGGGTAATTGAGGTGTGTTGGAGATATTAAATATTTCCCACTCATTTCCGCTATAAGTATAATATCCAGCCCCACGGTTGTCCTTTCCGCTTGCAGAATAAAGTCTGCTGCTTGCATCAACGGTCATACTAGGAAACTGATTTACCGGTGGCGAATTAGGAGATAAAAATTCATCGTTTAATTGAGTGTCCAAATATAGAGAACCATTTTCACTGGCACAGACAATTCCATAACCAGATTTGAATTCAATCCGGGAAAGATTAATTGACGAACTGTATAACTCATTCAGCACTGAATTATAGTAAAGGTAAATTTTATTTTGTGAGAGAATAAGAATAGAATCTCCCTGGATTTGAAAATCGTCAATGTAAGTATTTGCTAATTCTGAAATGAAGTTATTCCATATGTTATTTGAAAATCTTGAGAACCCTTTATCTGTACAAACAATAATATTTTCCTCAAATAAACCAGCTTTAAGAGTTTTGTCAGATGGAAGTCCCTGGGCACTTGAATACACGTTCCAGGATTCAGGCGCGGATAGATTAATAGCTCCGGGTTTTTGAAAGGCGATTCCTTCATCAGTGCACACATAAAACAAACCAGATTTTAAGGTGCTGTTTACTCTTGTATTCGTAGGGAAATCACCAAACTTGAAAAATGTATCATAAAATAAAAAATTATTTGCATCAATAAGGGAAACACCAAAATCCGAAGAGACAATTATTGTATCACCCGACGCAGCTAAATCATTTATTCTTTTATTAGTTTGATTTGAATTAAATATATCCAGGATCACCTCAAAATTGTTGCTGCTTAAATTATAAATATCGATTATGCCATCCGAGCTTCCAAACCATGTTCTTCCCTGATTATCAATTGTCACAGAAGTTAATGATATACCTTTTAATCCTTCCGATTTATGCAGAGTAGTAAATTGCCCACTAGCAGATGAATATCGAAAAGCTCCTCCATTTGCAGCACTCCAGAATCCTTCATTATAAATAGCAACATCCCGGACATTTTTTAAAGCAGTAAAGTTTTTCCAATTGATAAATTGCTGGGCGAGGGTTGTAGGTAAAAGCAGTGGTACGACTAACAAAAAAAATAATATTCTCATTTTTTTCCCAATTATAAGTAAAGTGTAAAAACGTGCTGATCGTACCTTATTAAATTTTAGTGGAATCTGTGTAGAAATTTATAAAAAAAACTTCGGTTTGAAAGTCTAAAAAAATGACTCCAAAATTAAACAGAATTTTTTACCAATCTGGCCTTCATAGCTTCGACAACTTTTGAAGTTGTGTGGTATTTCCCAAGATTTTCATCATCTTCTCTTTTACCACCGTGAAAATCAGAACCTCCACATTCGAGAAGAAAATATTGATTTACAATTCCCCTATAAAATCTAACCTGTTCCGGAGAATGAGAAGGATGTACAACTTCTATTCCATCTACGCCTGCATCAATCAATTCTTTAATCAGAATTTCAGGCATATCACCAGGATGGGCGATAAACGAAAGACCCCCGGCATCATTAATAATCTTGAAAGCGCTTTGCGGGGAAAGGTGAACCTTTCGCTCATAAGCAGGTGCGTGGTTGCCAATATATTTATAAAATGCTTCGAAGAATGATTTTACCTGACCTTTCGCAAGGAGCGCTTGCGCTATATGCGGTCTTCCAATGGCTGAATTTTTTGCAAATACCAGTACATCATCAATGGTAATGTTTAATCCGAGTATGTTTAATTTTTTTACTATCCTTATTGCACGCTTATGTCTTTCTTCTCTGAAAAAATTAAGGTAGTGTTCCAGTTCTTTATTATTCGGATCAACAAAATATCCTAATATATGAACTTCGGTATCCCGGATATCTGAACTTATTTCAACGCCGGGAACAATTTCAATCTCAAATTTTTTCGCGATTTCTATTGCTTCTGCAATACCGTTCATGCTATCGTGATCAGTAATGCTAAGCACCTTGATTCCTCTATTATGTGCCTTCGTTAATAAATTTTCCGGAGCATAAAATCCATCAGAGTGATAGGTGTGTGTATGTAAATCGGTTTTTAGCATCATGAAGTTAAATTATTATAAACCGTACAACTCTTTAAATTTTTCGTAATTCACTATTCTAAGCTTGGAACCTTCAAGCTCAACTAAACCTTTTTTTGCGAACGCATGGAGTGTTCGGGAAATCGTTTCTCTTGATGTTCCTGCCATGTTTGCCAGTTCGTGTTGAAATGGTAGTTTTTCAATCTCAACCACACCCTGCTTTATTTTTCCAACGTCATCTGCTAATTGAAGAAGAACTGTAGCAACCTTTCCTTCAGCGTCCTTGAGTGAAAGAGCTTTTATCTTCATACCGGCAGCTCTTAGCCTCTGCGTTAGCTCCTGCAGCAATGAAATAGAGACTTCCGGATGTTGCCTTAAAAGATCAAGAAAATCATTCCTCTGGATAATAATTACCCTTGAATCCTCCATTGCTGTTGCTGTTGCTGATCTATCTAGTCCATCAAGTAATGACATTTCACCAAAAAAATCAGAAGGATTTAGAATCGAGAGTATTACTTCTTTGTCATCATCTTCAGTGCTTATCCTCGATATTTTAACCTTTCCAGATGTGATAATAAATAAAGCTGAACCGGCTTCTTTCTCTGATAAGATAACTGAATCCTTTGTAAAACTCTGGATTGATCCAGATTTTGATAGCTGTGTAAGAGTATCATCGTTAAGTTCTGAGAAAATCGGGACACTCTTTAGAAATTCAACTTTTTCCAATCTTTTTGGGAATTTATCTTTAATGGTTACATTCTAAAATAGGTCTCATAAGTCGGAAAATCAAATTAACGAGCTAAAGTAAAATTCTCTTTTTGAACTTAGAATTGAATAATGACTTATTACTAAGGGATCAGTAAATCGATATTGTTTTTAATTGATTTTTAACCCCCCTGTCTCTATGTTTGTATCCTTATTTTCGAATTAAAAATGGAGAATTACACGATATGGCTATGATGGCCAAAATGAGAAGTTTAGCCCCTGCCTTTATAATTACAGTTGGTGCGTTATTTGTCCTCTTTATGGTAATTTCAGATTCAAACGTACTTGAAGCCCTGGGGGGAAGAACTAATGACGTTGGTTCAGTAAATGGAGAAGCTATTTCATACCAGGAATTTCAGATGGCTCTTGAAAGACAGCGGGAATCCACAAAGCAACAGACAGGTAATGAAATCCCAGATGAACAGATTGACCAATTCCGCGATCAGGTATGGGAATCTTTGGTAACCGAAAAAATAATATCGAAGGAAGTTGAAAGGCTTGGCATAACGGTTAGCAACCAGGAAATTAAAGATATAATTCTTGGGGAAGACCCTCCTGCATTTCTAAAACAGAACTTTATTGATTCGCTGGGCAATTTTAACCGTGCAATGTATGAGGAAGCGATCTTTAATCCTCAGAATGAAAAAATTTTATTACAGACAGAAGAAATTGTTAAACAAAGCAGGTACAGAGAGAAACTACAGAGTTTATTAGAAGCCGGGATTACTGTTAGCGATGCAGAAGTCAAAAGAAAATTTATTGAGCAAAATACTTTTATGAATGCACAATTTGCATTATTTGCCAATGCATTATTTCCTGATTCTGTATTGAATATTTCCGAAGCAGATATGAGAAAATACTATGAAGAGAACGTTGACAAATTCAAGATAAATGCTCAAAGAAAACTGAGCTTTGTATTATTTAAGAATCAGCCATCTAATGCTGATTCGATGCTGGTTATTAGAAATCTGGAAAATGTTCAAAAGACGCTGGTTGATGACACGGCTGATTTCAAGTATTTTGTAGATATTTATTCCGAAGTTCCTTATTCAATCGATACTTTAACAGTAACTTCATTTTCGAAGGAAGCATTACATTATCTGAAGAGTGCACGAAAGGGTGATGTAATTGGACCCGTTCCTTCTTCCGGGGGATATGAATTAATTCATCTCTTAAATATTATTCCATCATCTGAAAAATTTATAAAAGCTTCACATATTTTAATTTCACAGAAAGGTGATGATGAGAAAAATCTTGAAGAAGCCAACCGCATTTATAATGAATTAAAGAACGGTGCTGATTTTGGAGAAATGGCTATTCAATATTCCAATGATCCCGGAAGTGGTAAGAATGGCGGCGACTTAGGATGGTTTGGACGAGGGATGATGGTAAAAGAATTTGAAAACGCTTGTTATTCGGCAAAGGTGAGGGAGATCCAAAAGCCTGTAAAAACATCTTTTGGTTATCACATCATCCTGGTAACCGATCAATCAGATAGCAAGTATGTTGTTGAGCAAATTGTTAATTCAATTCAGGAATCAGCCACTACACGCGATGCAACCTTTAATGCAGCCAATGATTTTCAATATCTGGCAGATAAAAACGGATTTGAAAAAGAAGCAGAGTTGATGGGATATCAAATTCAGCAGAGTACAAGTTTTACCACAAAGAGTGCCTCAATTCCCGGACTTGGCGCTAATAAAAGACTGGTTTCCTTTGCTTTTGAAAATAGTCTGAATTCTATTAGTGAAGTACACAAATTGCCTAATGGTTATGTTGTTGCAAAAATATCAGAAGTGATACCAGAGGGAATAGAAAAATTTGAGGATATTCAACCAAAGATTAAACAATTGATAGTCATTGAAAAGAAGTACGAAAAAGCGCATCAACTGGCCACGGACGTGATGAAAAAAGCTGGTAATGATTTAAACAAAGTAAGTCAGATTGATCCAAGAATACAGGCAGGAACAACGGGAAGGTTCAATTCTACCACTTCAATTCCTTCTGTTGGCAAGGATAATGCATTTATTCAGACTGCTCTTTTACTAAAAAAAGATGAGATTTCTGAGCCTGTTAAAGGATTAAGAGGTTATTATGTAATTCATTTGACTGAGAAAACCGAATTCGATTCTTCTTCATTTAAATCTCAAAGTAGTGTATTAAGAAATAATTTGCTTCAGGAAAAGAAAAATGCATCTCTAAATGCCTGGGTTAGCATGATAAAAGAAAAAGCAGACATAGTTGATAATCGATACATGTTCTACGGTTATTAAAATCGTATATATACTAATTAACCCCCATTCATGAGAAATAAGGCATGAATCGGGGGTTTTCTTTTTTAAATAATTTTAGGCAAGTTTAAAATTAAATCATAAGCTATCATCAGATGTTAAAGACATTATTACTTTCAATTATCTTTTTTTTGTTTTCTATGACTTCTCCTGCTCAGTTCGGAGAGAATAATTTCGGAGTTGCTATAAATGCTGTTTATACAACCTCAGCGGATATTTTTTTAAATCCTAGTGCTTCTAATCTGGATGTCAGAAATAAATCCTATACTCTTGAAAATATATGGAATCCTGGATTTGATATCCGATACAGGTTTTCAGAAGAGTTTATTCTCGGGTTAAATGTTGAATACGTTAATAAGACCGGTAAGGCTCCAAATCTTGTAGCTTTTATTGGCAACCAGGTAGTTGTTCTGGAAGTTGAAGATGGATTCAGAGTTGTTCCTATAGAAATAACTGTTCACTATTTCTTTCCTTTCTCTACTGAAGATTTTAAGTTTTTGATGGGCGGAGGATTAGGTTATTATCATGGCGAATTTATACGAAAGATTGGTGATGTTGAATTGGAAGTAGTTCAAAGAAAAATTGCTTTGGGTATTCATGTATCTGCATCCCTGGACTACATAATCCACAAAAATCTTTCCGCAAGATTTGAAATGAAATTCAGGAATCCACAGTATAATGTAAAAAGTAAATACACTAAAACCATAGTGACGGGTACCTCAATAACACTACCTGGTGAAGCCTTTGAAACAAAAATTGATGTTGATGGTTTAACTTTCGGATTCGGACTGGTTATAAACTTCTAAAGAATCACCCAATTCTCTTTCGCTTTCTTTAATATTCAAATAATAACTCCTATCTTTGAACTGAATACTTATGAAGAAAAAGATTTATTATTTAACCGGCTTCATGGCAGCTGGCAAGAGTACAATCGGTCCTATTCTCGCTAATACACTTGGTTGGAAGTTTTTTGACCTGGATAAAGAAGTTGAAAAAAAGGAAGGAATGAAGATTGTTGAATTATTTGAACAGAAAGGGGAAGAATATTTTCGAAAATCAGAGACAGAAATATTAAAAGAACTTTCAGATAAGATTGAAGTAATTATTTCACTCGGTGGTGGAGCGATAGCCTCGGATGAAAATTTTAAAATTATTAAATCGTCCGGCAAGGTAATTTATTTAAAATCCTCACCCGAAATGGCTTATAAAAGGTTAAGGTTTAAGAGGGATCGCCCTGCATTTATTTTTGAAGGAGAAGATGTCCCTTCAAAAGAACAATTTTTAGCACGGATCCATCAGCTCCTGGACTCAAGAAAGAAATATTACGAGCAATGCGATTTTATTATTGATACAGATTCTCAGACAGTTGGAAAGACTGTAGATGTGCTTGCAAAGTATATCACCAAGAATATTTCAAATATTTAATTGATAGATTTGAAAAAAGTTATAGTACAAACAGCTACTAAAAGATATCCGGTTTTTATCGGCACTGATATTTATAAATCATTACCCGGATTAATTAAAAAATATAGTCTGCCCCAAAGAGTATTCATTGTAATTGATAAGAAAGTAGAATTTTTCTATGGTGCATCAATTAAGAAAATGCTTAATGCTTTTACAGGTAAAAAAAATCTTTTATCATTAACAACTTCTGAACGGATAAAATCTTTTAAAACCGTACAGCAAATATTCTCTAAGCTATCTGAAGAAAATTTTGCAAGAGATACACTTATTCTTGCAATTGGTGGTGGAACTATTGGAGATGTTGCTGGTTTCGTTGCTTCAACTTATATGAGAGGAGTACAGTTAGTTCATGTCCCAACAACTTTGTTATCTGCTGTTGATAGTTCAATCGGAGGAAAGACTGCAATAAATTTCAGGAGCGCAAAAAATTTAATCGGGACATTCTACCAGCCTTCGTTTGTTATTGTAGATACAAAATTTTTTATGTCACTCCCACAAAAAGAACTCATCTCAGGATTAGGTGAGGTAATCAAATATTCATACCTAATTGACGAAAGATTCTATTCAGGTCTACTTTCAAAATATGATATGTTATTGAATAGGGATTTAGATTATTTAAGAAAAGTTGCTTGTGAATGCATTAAAATAAAAGCTTCAGTTGTCTCAAAGGATGAAAAAGAAATTATTGGGATTAGGAATATTCTAAATTTTGGACATACATTCGCCCATGCATTCGAAAGCAATTTTGCATTCCAGTTATCTCATGGTAAAGCAGTCATGGCAGGAATTATTAGCGCTCTTTTTCTTTCATATAAAAAGGGATTGATAAATAATCAGCAGCTCGAGCAGATGATTAAGCTCCCACTTAAATTTAAATCATTTATTCGGTTAAAAAATTTTGATGATAAAGAGATCATTAGATTTATGAGCTATGATAAGAAAAGCAAAGAAGGTATGATCAAATTTGTACTTATTAAGAATTACGGTGAAATTTTAATTGATGTGAAAGCTGAAAAACGTGAAATTCAATGGGCATTAAAAAATACAAAGAAAATATTGATTTAAAAGGGCAACTGCCGGATTGTGAGGGCGAAACCCGGCAGTTTTGTGTGTCATATTTGGAGGGATGCTATGCTTAAACTATTTCGTTCTATAATTCACAACATCAATGCCACGGGTTTTAGTGTTGATTTTTTACCGCTTTTAGACTAATTATCGAATAAATGGATGACCTTGTAATAATTACCTGTAAAATGGTGCTCATAAATACCAATTGCCCTTTAACGGAGTAAATGAACTCAAGACAAGTTAAAATACCGTCAAATCTTGCGGATGAGATTGAAAAGAAAAAGAATGAATTGAATGCTGTAATTCTTGCTCACTATTACCAGGAATCTGAAATTCAAGACGTAGCTGATTTTGTGGGAGATAGCCTGGAACTGGCTAAAAAAGCTAAAGAAACCAATGCCGATATTATTGTTTTTGCAGGTGTGCATTTTATGGCAGAAACCGCTAAGATTTTAAATCCGAATAAATTGGTCCTTTTGCCTGATCTGGAGGCTGGATGCTCGCTTGCTGAAGGCTGTCCTGCAGATAAGTTTGAAGAATTTCGTAAGCAACATCCTGATCATCTGGCAATAACATATATTAATTGCACAGCTGAAGTGAAAGCCTTAAGTGATATAATTTGTACATCAAGTAGTGCCGAGAAAATAATTAATCAGATTCCAATTGATAAACCTATACTCTTTTCTCCTGATAAAAATCTTGGTAAATATCTCATCAAAAAGACGGGAAGAGATATGCTATTGTGGGAAGGTTCCTGCATTGTGCACGAACATTTTAGTGAAGAAAAAATAATAAGATTATTAACCGATAATCCAGGGGCAAAATTAATTGCACATCCGGAATGTACCGATTCTATTTTATTGTGGGCGAATTTTATTGGTTCAACCAGTAAGCTGCTGAAATTTGTCTCGGAGGATAATTCGCAGTCTTATATTGTCGCAACTGAAGTAGGAATTATTCATCAGATGAAGAAAGCTGAACCTGGGAAGATTTTTATACCAGCGCCCCCTGAAGAAGAAAATTGCTCGTGTAACGAATGTCCATATATGAAACTGAATACAATGGAAAAGCTTTACTTGTGTATGGAAAACAAATTTCCTGAAATTATTCTTGATCCTGTAATTACAGAAAAAGCTTTAATTCCCATTAACAGAATGCTGGAAATGAGCTAACATCTTTTAAGGATGATTTTAAAGATTGTTCCTTCACCCGGCATTGAACTTTTTACAAAAATCTTTCCACCATGATATCCCTCAATTATTCTTTTGGAAAGACTTAATCCCAAACCCCAACCTCTTTTTTTGGTGCTGTACCCGGG
>JBATIA010000239.1:0-3581 GCA_049667415.1 Ignavibacteriaceae bacterium | reverse complement strand
CTCCATACCTTCAAATTCACTCATTGCTTTTATTAGAAAACCGAAGTTGCCGCTACCATTTACTTTACCCTTGCCAAGAATTGTTGCCTCAGAGTTTTCAATTAAAAGCCATTCGCAGTCAGTACTTCTGAATTTAAAATTGGCTTTTCCAAAATTCAGATATACAAAACCTGCTGGTTCACCTGAAACGTATCTATTCCATAAATTAATACTGAAGAAAAGCTTTCCCGCTTTTGATGGGTCTTGCAGATAAAAACCTTCCTCTGAATTCATCCATCCGTTAGCTAGCACTAATCCTCGTGATTGTAAATCACCAACGCTTAATATTCTGCCAAGTTGTTTTGGATGTATAAATCCACCCTGATTAATTATATAATCAGTTAAAACCTGGAACTCTGTAATTCCCGCATAGAGCTGAACATTTGAATAAGGAATACCAAGCATGTCGAGGATTTGGAGCACAGCTTCATTCGCAGTTACTGAGTAGATTGCAGTTGGATTGATCGGTGATCCATTAATTAATACTCCTGATAATCTGGAAAATGGGGGTTGAGTGCCATCGTAGAAATACTGCATACCTGAAACTTGTATTAGAAATTCATCGTTCTTTTCAATTTCTGAAAGTCCAAACTCCAGACCTCCCAGTAAGCTTTCACCGTACATATCAAAAGTAACCATCTGGAATCCTAAGCCATTAATAGTATTAAATCCATAACCATTTACTCTGAACACATCTGCTGCTACCAAGGGACCTTCCCAAAGTGGTAGCGCGGTAAAGCCGCCGGGCTGGATAGCGATATCTGTTGCAAATGTTGATCTGAATGCATCTGTAACTAGATTACCAATTGGTGTATCATGTGCACCTTTGCTTAAAAGATTTGTTGCCTCTTCTTCAAAGAAAGCATTGGCGTAACCCATTTGCTGAGAAAAAACGGGACCGTACACTAATTCAATTCCTGCAATCAGATCGTTAACAGCAGCTTTGACTGTTGGTTCTTCAGGAATATTTTCATCAAGATGAATTAACTCGTAATCAAGCAATTGAACATTATCTCCATTAATTTCTAACTTCATTTTTCCTGCATACATATAATTTGACTTCGCCTGAACAAGGAGAGTAGTTCCTCCAAGCGGATCGGTAATCGTCAATGGAGTTTCAAACTTGTAGTGATCGTGTCCGCTTACTATCACATCAATTCCAGGAACGTAAGAGGCAACAATCTGGTCAAGCGTTACACCCAAATGCGAAAGTAGAATTATTACATCGCAATCAAGCAAGCTTAAAGTCGTTACCATCTCAGCAGCCTTTTCAACAATTGCATCCGAGACTATTATCGGTGCAGGCTGAGAAAAAAGATTTGTTTCCGGAGTTAGAAGACTGAAAATTCCCACTTTCACAGGACCTTTTTGAATGACGACATAAGGATCTATATAGTCTTCGAGCAGAGGTGTGGTTCCATCAAAAATCAAGTTTGCTGATACCAATGGAAATCCACTGCCGGGAGGAAATGATGCCTGTAAAGCACCAAGTAAAGCATCAGGAGTTAAATCGAATTCGTGGTTACCAACTGCCATTGCTTCGAATCCAAGCGAGTTCATTAACTGAAATTCTGCCGCTGCGAAATACTGAGTAAAAAATAAATCGCCGATTGATACATCACCTGCGTGGAGTACTAAAACATTTGGTTCTGTCATTTGAGTTAAACCAATAACAGAAGCAACACGAGCCATTCCACCTTGTGTTCCTTCCAAAGTATTGGTTCTCGGTCCTAAAGGTGAAAGTGTTGAGTGAGAATCGTTAAAATGAAGAATTGTGAGAACATCCCCTTGAGCAACAGTATTTTGGTTGAATACTGAGAAAACAAAAATTACCGTAAAACAAAGAAGTGATTTAATCATGATATACCTCCATTAAATTGATGTAATAAGTTTTTAGCAGAGCTATTCTGCACACGCCAAATTGCAATTAATTACAAATAAAAATGTCATGGATATGTCATAAGATTGTAAGAGATTTGTAACAAAATAAAAAGTGAGCCCCTCGTTTCCCTCAAAATGCAAAACAGAATGTTTAATTATTTCTTAGGAAGGAGGAATAGGGGAGAGTTTTCAGGAAAGTACTACATTCTGCACAACGGCCTCCTCCCAAGGTGTAGAGAATAATTCTGATTTCAATTTGCAATTAATTCCGTTGATAAACAATCAACTCTTAATGATTGGCAAGTAAAAAAATAATTTTTACAATTTTATGACAAATTTCTGACAACTAAGCCTTTGTAATCAATTATTTTGTATTCAGAATAATTATGGAGGCTCGGGATGAAACATTTATTTTTTACTGCACTTGTTCTTACGATTACTAATTTTTTGGGCATAAAAGCTTTAGCTCAAAAAGATATAACTCCTTATGTTGTAAATCCTTTAATCGGTGATACACTTACTCTAGAAGAACGAGACTACTATATGCTATTTCCCCAAATAGAGGGATTCCAATTTGCAGTTTTCTATCTCAATCCTGATAGCACGTTGAATGCTGATGTTAAATACTTAGTGGAAAGTCGCTCAAGAGATACACTTATCCAGAGCTACAGAAGCTTGAAATCTTTGAATTACCATATATACGCTAGGAATGCATTGGAAAATGGAACACTGGAAAGTACTCTCAACTATACCGAACAAGCTCACAGTGAAGGTGCTGAAGTATATGCTTATCTGCATGACGGTAGGGAAACATCCGGAGAATTATTGTCCGTTAGGAAAAATTCTTTGTTAATACTAAAGCCGGAGTGTGACGATAATTCGAAAAATCCTGAGTGCATAAGCAAAATAAACACTTCTGAAATTGATAAGCTTGTTGTTGAAGGAAGTTCTAATGTTGCCGAGGGACTTGTGCTTGGCTTAGTTGCTTCCATTGCGGTAAGTGCCATCATTTATCAGTCAAATCACCAAAGTTCTAGTTTCGGACCCGGGATTAATGAAGGGACTCTTGACGCTATGATTATTGCTACAGTCTGTTGTGTTGGACTTGGAACTGTTATAGGAATTTTAACATCAACCCCTGATGAAGTAATAGAACCATTCTCAAAATACGAGATCAGTGGACTCAGTACTTATTCACGCTATCAATCAAATGAACCCAATGAACTAAAGAAAATTAAATGAGGTGTAAAATGAAAAAGAAAATTTATATTATTCAGCCAACCTACCGTTTAATGGATGGGACATTAATAAAAGAACTGCCGCTTTTTAACTATTCATATAACCTACCTATTATAAGTGCTACTGTACCTGCTGAATGGGAAAAAGATACCTGCCTGGAATATATTGAAGATATCAACTATGATTCAGATGCTCATGTAGTAATCATTACTTCGCCCGGGTATGACCTTTCTCATTCAGTTGAGATTGCTGAGAATTTTAAACTTAAAAATAAAGTTGTGATTTTTGGTGCACATATGGATGAGTTCAGTGATAAAATACTCAGAAATATTTGTGATGCAGTTTTTTATGGATATCCTAATCCAGATAAAATGAGAGAAATGTTAAATGATGTTGAATCTGATTTATTAAAGAGCGAATAT
>JBATIA010000238.1:0-12860 GCA_049667415.1 Ignavibacteriaceae bacterium | reverse complement strand
AGACCAGATATTGTAATACATACAGCCGCAATATCAAATCCGCAGCCAATAGCAACGCAAACCGCCAAGGATTATTTTGATACTAATGTTACAGCAACTAAAATTATTGCTGAGCTTTGTGAACGATATTATTCAAAACTTGTCTACATCTCAACCGACCTTGTATATGCAGGATACCGAGGCTCATTTCTTAAAGAAGATGCCAAATTAATTCCTGCAACATTGTACGCTGAAACGAAATTAATGGGTGAAATGAAGGTTAAGGAAACAACTGAGAATTATTTAATATTAAGAACTGCTTTGCTTTATGGTCTTGGATTAAATCATTCACGATGTCACTTTCATAATATGTTTGAAAATCTGAAAATTAGAAAACTAGTAAAACTTTTTTCAGATCAATTCAGGACACCAATTTCTTTAAATGATGCTTCAAGAATAATCATTGAATTGGCATCAATTGGGGTAAAAGAAGAAACCATCAATCTCGGTGGATTGGAAAGAGTATCACGCTACGAGCTTGGGGAAATCCTTTGTTCAATTGCGGGCTTCGATATAGATCTTCTTCAAAAAATTACAATGGATGAAATACCAAATTTCCCGAAGGTTGAAGATGTTTCACTAAATACTGAAAAGCTTCAATCGTTTGTTTTAAAACCGAGAACGATTGAAGAAAACATTCGCGTAATATTTCAAAATCATTCGTGAATCTGCCTTGCCGTCAGGCATGATAGTGGAAAAAGTAGCAGCCACGAATGCACGAATTAACAATAATTTTTATTATCTAACATCAATGGCACGTAAAACAATCACACCTGAATGACGCTTGTATTTCATCAAATAATCTGAAAGTGGTTCCTCACTAATTTGAACTTTAGTATTTTCGGTTGGTGCGTGAAGCAGATGAATTCTTCTATTGTTCATTTTTACGGCAATTCCAGTATGACCAATATCTAATCCATCAACAGTAGTTGTGATGCCTAATAAATCTCCATTCTGAACAAATTTTTCTTTAGAACTTAATTCTTCTTTTGGGATATAATAATATTCTCTGCAGTTAATTTCTTTCTCTTGCTTTTCAATTACTGGAATTAGGTCTGGATTCTCATTTAATTGTTTATAACTTTCTGGATGAGTAGACATAAAATTCAATTTAAACTTTACTTTCTTACCGCCAATTTCCTTAGTTACATCCTCAACTATTTCTTTAGCAACATTATCGTAAATCCAATCTGAAAAATAATGAAGCCTTGATGGGTAACCTTCAATTATCCCGCCTCTATAACGAATAAGCTGGAGTTCCTTTTGATAATTTTCAAAAGAAGTATCTCCCTTTTTAATACTCCTTGCTATAACCAAAGAATTCTCAAGGAAGGTTGTGCAGTCAAGCCCCGTCAGATTGATTACGAGCTGTTCATCTCCATTAGTCTCTAAACTATGTGCGAGATAGTCTGTTCCAATAAAACTTTTACCAACTTCAACAATTACATCTTCAATTGATTGCTCTGCAAGATTCTTTTCAACTGCTAATTGAAACTTCGCATTACAAATCTCGACATCCTTTTCAGAATAGATCTGGGAATAAGAAGATGAGAATGCAAAAGCAACAAAAAGAAAAACACTAAAAATCAAAAACTGATTTGACTTTTGACTTTTGATGTTTGACTTGTTAAATGATATCTTCATCGGCAGGGAGAGAAGCGAACTCTTCAATCTGACGTGCATGAGCCAGATTCTCGAAACGCGCATATTCTTTTACAAAAGCAAGCTTAACCATTCCGGTGGGACCATTCCTTTGCTTTCCAACAATTACCTCAGCTACACCTTCAAGCGATTCACCATTTTCATCTTTTTCAATACCGTAATATTCCGGACGGTTTAAAAACATAACAACATCTGCATCCTGCTCAATTGAGCCTGATTCTCTCAAGTCAGAAAGCTGCGGGCGTTTATCCGACCTGGCTTCCACTGCCCTGTTAAGTTGTGCAAGTGCAAGCACGGGTATGTTCAATTCTTTAGCTAAAGATTTAAGCGAACGGGAAATGTGTGAAATTTCTCTTTCACGTGATTCCGCCTTTGCGGGTCCTGTCATAAGCTGCAGGTAATCAATAATAATTAATCCAATATTTTTTTCAGCTTTAAGTCTTCTTGCTTTAGCTCTTATTTCCAGAACAGTAGAAGCCGGAGTATCATCAACAAATATTGGTGCATCGGTAAGTTTGTGAACTGTTTTACTCAGCTTCGGACCTTCCGAGTGTGGTAGCTTTCCTGTTCGAACGAGATGAGCATTAATCCTTGCTTCTGCACAGATCATTCTTATAATTAACTGCATTGTTGCCATTTCAAGACTGAAAATTCCAACAGGAACTTTATGGTCTATGGCTGCATTACGTGCAATGGATAAAGCTAAAGCTGTTTTACCAATTGAGGGACGCGCTGCAAGAATTATTAAATCAGATTTTTGCAGACCTCCTAAAATTTCATCGAGTTCGAAAAAACCTGTCGGGACAGAAAATCTCTGGTGAGTAGTTGAGTGAATGGTTTCGATATATTCCATTGCTTCTCTTACCGCTCTATCCATTCCCTGGTAAGATTTAGAAAGATGGCTTTCGGTTATTTCAAATATTTTTCTTTCAGCTTCATCAAGAATATCAAATGCATCTGCTGAACCTTCATAAGCGTTCTTTGCAATTTCGTGTGAGGTTGTAATTAAACCCCTTAAAATTTGCTTTTCGAGTATGATTTTAGCGTGATATTCAATATTGGCTGCTGAAGGAATGTTCTGCGAAAGTTTGCTCAGATAAACAGCTCCACCTGCTTCCTCCAGGTTGCCGCGCTTTTTTAATTCTTCGTATAGAGTTACGGTATCAATCGGCTCATCTGAATCGAACAACGAAATCATCGCTTCAAAAATTATTTTGTGTGCTTTTACATAGAAGCTATCCGGGTTAAGCATCTCCAATGCTTTAGGAACAGCTTCTTTCTCAATCATCATTGCACCGAGAACTGATGCTTCTATCTCCGGCGCTGCCGGCGGCTTCACGTCGCCTGAGTTTGAATTATCAAACCCGTTTCCGTTATTATTTGTTTTTCTTGTTTTTGCCATCTTGCGGAAAAAATACCCCGCTTCAGGCGGGGTTAGTTTAAGTAGTTTTTAATTCCACTCGGAAATTAAAAAGTTTTACTTAAGAATCAAATCAATTAAAATCTGCTAGTTGAAAATAAGCCTTTTTTCAATTTTTATTCTTGCAATAAATGATAAAAGCTTGACAAAATTATTTCTCATAGCACATAAACTGAATCAAGAAGAAAGCTGTTATCCGGTTGATTTATTTTTATTAGATAATTGCCAGTCTGATTAAGAACTGTTCTGTATTCTTCACCATTCAGATAAACTAAAACTTCCGGGCACTGAGTCTGAAAGCTTGGTTCGGATCCCCAAACTGTTAATTCTAAATCGTATGATATTTTATGTTCTTCAAAGCGCGAGAATTCATGACATCCATCCGGACCGACAAATCCATAAAATTTAATTTTCAATGTATCGTTGACGGAAATGGTATCCGGATGGGAAAGGCTATCAACCATAATTTTAAAGTAGGTGTAATCGTATTCTGGTTCGGTAGAGCATGCATAAATAAGCAGTAAAACATTAGCAAAAATAAATAGCCTTAAAGTTTTCATAATTCAACCCCGGTTACCAAAAAATTACATCAACAATATCTAAAACTATTATGCTTAGTTCAATAGAAGAATTTGACGACAATTTACTTCAACTGAATTCTTTTCCAATGGTCACAACAAACCTTCTTTCTCCCTCTCTTCCAGTTCTTTTTTCTGAAGTAGATATAGCACATGGAAATTGTATTCTCTTATCCATTCATCAACAGAGAATTTTATTAAAAAACAATAGAAGTAAAAAGGCACCATGTAAACAGGTAACCAAATGATGTATTCTATCATATCCTGAAAAATTAAATAAAATATAACTACGGGAAGAATAACTATGAGGAAATATGACACCAACCATCCATAGCGTTTCTCTCTGTATAAAACATAAAAAATAAATGGAGTGACTAGAACCGGTGGACTGATGGCGATGAAAATAAGCATAACTAAAACTGGATTAGAAATTTTCAGAAAGGTAAGAACGTGTTGAGTCAATAAGAATATTCCTGCCGCCGCCGGTGGCAGTGTATAATTAATCACCAGCAGTTTCCTTAATCTCTGAACAGCATCAATATCCCCTATTATCGGCGATCCTTTTATCATTTGTCTAATGGATAAAAAAGTTCCTAAAAAAATTTATTACTTGTTTTTTTTCGGAGATCTTATACCTGATAATATTCACTTTATCTATAGCAATGATTACACCAGAGTTGGCTTGTTCAAATATTTTATTCAAAAAAAAAGAATGCATCAATCAACAATTTCTTCGTACAATTTCCTGAACTTTTTCAAATCTTCCCAGGCGTCTTTTTTCCAATTGGGATTTCGCAAAAGTGCTGCAGAGTGATAGGTAACCATTACTTTAGCAGCCTCGTATTCAAACACCTTTCCCCTTAACGATCCAAGTGATTCCCTTTTTCTAAGCAATCCTCTCGCGGCTGTCAAACCAAGACATAAAATTAATTTTGGTTGTATCAGCTCAACTTGTTTTTTAAGATAAGGCATACAGGTTTCCATTTCGTCCGGTAAAGGAGTTCTATTTCCGGGAGGACGACATTTTACTACGTTTCCAATAAATACTTCCTCTCTTTCAAACTTAATTGCCTTCAGCATATCGGTTAAAAGCTTCCCGGCTCTGCCGACAAAAGGTAAACCCTGCTTATCCTCTTCAGCACCCGGTCCTTCACCGATCACTAAAACATCAGCATTTGGATTGCCTGTTCCAAATACAAACTTATTCCTGTTCTTATGCAAATCACATTTTGTACAGTTACATATAAGTTTCTCAAGTTCTTCAAGTGAAGAAGTTTTTTCCCAGCCTTCTTTTTCTTCCGGAAACAATGCTGGTTCTGTAAATGAGGTTGATGGTTCTTTTACAACAATTGTCGTTTTTTTCTTTTTAGGAATGAATAATTCATCTCCAAAAATTTCTTTTTGAATTTCTAATGATTTTAATAATTCTTTTTTGATGGATTTACTCATAAAATCTATTATGGTTCGGAATTAAATTATATTAAAGCTGCACTCTAATATGAATTCCCGTTTTTATGGGAATGACATTTAACTTAATAGTTTCTTTGCTTCATTTAAAATTTTATTTGCTACCTGAAACTTGGAATGGAGGGGAACCTTAATTGTTTTACCATCCTGTTTAATAAGTGTTACCTTGTTTGTGTCGGTTTCAAAGCCGCTTTCCTTCCCGGGGGAATTGGAGACTATCAAATCAAGCATCTTTTCTTTCAACTTCTTTTTAGCGTTCTTCAGTTCATTTTCAGTTTCAAGAGCAAAGCCAATTACCTTTGTTTTTCGTCCCTTTATTGACGAAACAATATCAGGGTTCTCTATTAATTTTATCTCTTTAAGACCAGTGGTTTTTTTTATTTTACTTGATTTAGCCATAGACGGTCGGAAATCAGAAACTGCCGCAGACATAATAAGTAAATCATTCTTTCCAATTTCATTCTTTATCGCTTTCTCCATTTCTATAGCTGATCGCACACGGAGTAATTTTATTTCAGGATACAGAGTCTGAGAAGAAGGACCTGAAACAACTGTAACATCGGCACCACGCAGGTATGCTGCTTTGGCCAGTGCATATCCCATTTTACCTGAAGAACGGTTACCGATAAATCTGACAGGATCAATATCTTCATAAGTTGGTCCGGCAGAAACAAGAATTTTTTTGCCAATTAAATCTTTTGAATATCCAGAAATAAATAATTCAACAGCATCAAGAATTTTAGTTACATCGGCAAGTCTTCCTTCACCTGAAAGACCGCTCGCCAACTCACCTGATTCAGGATAGATGATGAAATGTCCAAGTCGTTCCAGTTTTTGGATATTCTCTTTATTGACCGGGTTGTTATACATATCAACATCGGCAGCAGGCGCAATTAACAAATGAGATCTCAGAGCGGTAACCAGAGTTGTCAGAGCATTATCTGCAAACCCATGAGCGATTTTTGCAATCGTATTAATTGTTGCAGGAGCTACAAGCATCAAATCAGCCCAAAGTGCATAATCAATATGCCAGGTTGATAAATTTGTTCCATCTTTTTGACTTGGTGGAAACGTATTAACAATTACTTCATTATGCGAAAGAGTTGCAAGTGTAAGCGGTGCAATAAACTCAGTCGCTGAGGGTGTAAGTACAACTTTTACTTCTGCACCTCTCTTTACAAGTTCTCTAATAATCAAGCACGCCTTGTATGCAGCTATACAGCCTGTAACACCAAGTAATATTTTTTTACCATTTAAAGGATCTTTTATCATATCAGTACTTTCATTTTATCTACCTGAAATTTAACCCAAAAATTTCATTTGAGAAATCAAATGAGCAATTACCATCCATAATACATCCTTTTTGCTGTAATTAATTTAAATAAGTCTTGTTGACGAAGTCTATAATTTTTTATTGAAATTTCAGGGTTTAATGTAAATACTTAAAAGAAATTTTAAAAAAATAAATCCGGCACTAAGCCGGATTCGTTTATCAAAAAACAGTTGAAAAATCAAATAAATTATTTCTTATAATCGAAATCAACTTTTCCATCTAAAAATTCATTTAAAGCCTGAAGGTGTGGTTTTTTTCTCTGTTCCATTTCCAACGCAATTTTTAGCTGGGCAGGATTATCGATATCCTCATTTTCATCATCGGTAGTGGCTTCGGGGATAGTACTTAGCAGTGCATTAAATTCAATTTTATTTTCCGAATTAAGCTGGCGGGCACGTTTCGAGGTTACAATTATTGCTTCGTAAACATTACCTGCTTTTTTATCAATCTCTCTTAAATCAATTGGATTTATTTCCATTTACTCATTCTCCTTTAATATTTTTTTTACTAAACTTTTTGCTTCTGCAATTGCATTATCAATTTCTACGTTCTCAATAATATAATCAAATTTATCTTTAAGGCTCAATTCCATCTTTGCTCTATCAATCCTTTTTATAAAATCAGATTCGCTTTCAGTTTGTCTTTGCCTGAGCCTTTTAACAAGTTCTTCAAAACTGGGAGGGGAAATATATATTAAATGTGTATAAGGGTAAAGTCTTTTTATTGTAAGCGCCCCTTTAACGTCCAGTTCAAGTAAAACAGGCTTTCCCGAATCAATATTTCCCTCTACGAAGCTTTTATAGGTACCATAGTAGTAATCATAAAATTTCTCCCATTCTATAAATTCATCGTTTTCAATCTTTTTTTGAAACTCTGACTCAGAAACGAAAAAATACTCCTTACCATCATCTTCTATATCTCTTTTAGGTCTGGTTGTGGCGGAGATAGAAAAGACAATTTCAGGAAAATCTTTTAATATTTCCTTAACAATGGTAGTTTTTCCCGCACCACTCGGTGCCGAGACGACAATAATTTTTCCCTTCTTCTGGTTCAAAGATTACTCAATGTTCTGTATTTGTTCCCTGATTTTTTCAATTTCTTCTTTTATAAGAACAGAGGAATGCACAATTGAAGTAGAAACCGATTTCGAAGAGATAGTGTTAGTTTCCCTGTTCATCTCCTGGCAGAGGAAGTTTAATTTTTTGCCCGGCTCATTTTCATTCTTCAGAGTATCTTTAAAGAATTTAAGATGGCTTTTTAACCTTACGCACTCTTCGGTAATGTCTGCCCTGTCTGCTATCAGAGCTAATTCAAGATTCAACCTGTCTTCATTAATTTCTGCATTTCCAATTAGCTCTGATATTCTTTGTTTTAGCTTAGCGTGATGTTCATTTATGCTTTTCCGAAATTCTTTTTCGATTTCCAATACTGTTTTGTTTATCCTTTCTATTCTTGAGTCTAAATCTCTTGAGAGTTCTGCTCCTTCTTTTTTCTTCATCAAAACTAATTTGTCAATTGCCTTGCTCAATGCCGATTTAACTATTTCAAACTCAGTTTTACTCAACTCTACTTCTTGTGTCGTGAATATTTCCTTACTGCTCATCAGGTGATCAAGTTTTATATCTTCTTTTATACCGGATGTTTTTTTTATTTTTTTTATGAGTTCAATTTGATTCAACAATTTATTTTTATCAACAGAAAGAAATCCGTTCTCGACACCGTCTTTTTTAAAGTGAATTACTATATTAAGCTTGCCTCTCTGCACTTTTGATTTAACAAATTCTTTTATTTCATAATCGAAAGTTGAAAGAATTGATGGAATCTTGAGGAAAGTTTCAAAAAACCTGCTGTTTACACTTTTTATTTCAACCTCGGCCAGGATTTTATTTTTTGAGCTACTTCCTTTTCCATAGCCTGTCATACTATAGATCATGTAACTATCTTTCTATTGTTAGTTGATTTTTAAAGATTAATTTAAAGATACATATATGCGAATTAATAGATTAATTAAAATGCTTCACCTATTCCAAAATTAATTACCATAGTATTAAAAAACTTCTTTTCGAATATAAATTTCATGTCCCCGGGATCATAAAATTTAAATCCAAAGTCTACACGGAAGGGTGCAATAGCCGAATAGTACCTGATACCTGTTCCAATAGCCAGAGCAATGTCATCTACCCTGATATCATTTATTTCGTTCCAGGTATTCCCGTAATCGAGAAAAAAAACAAATCCCAGATCAGTTTCAAACCTCCTGCGATATTCGAAACTTCCTTCAATTAAAATATTACCGCCTCTTATTCTAAGTTCTTCATTCAGAGATGTAGGAAACAAATTAAGAAGAGGTTCGGGTGGAATTAGTTCCCTCGACCTCCATCCTCTAACTGAATTACTTCCACCGGCAAAAAACGTTTGGTTGGGTGAAACGATAGCAGCATCACCACTTAACATTTGAATATATCCGGATTTTAATTTCACACCGAAAACTGTATTCCGATCTCTTGAAACAGCCAAGAAGAATCCCAATCCAAGTTGGAATTTTACATAAAAACCTAAAGAATCGATTCCTTCGTCTAATTGATTATTTTGAAGTTTCCTTCTTTGAGATTGGACATCTGCAGAAGATATTTCCGATATTAATGAAATGGTTCGTCCTTCAGTTGGATAAAAAAGATCGTCGGTAGTTCTTGAACCTATTTCAGCACCTAATGAAGAAGTGAATGTATTGGCATTAAATGAATAAATAGTATCATTACTCTCAAATGATGGAATAGTGTAACTTAACCTATCAAATCTTAAATACGGATTCAATAAATTGATGAAAGTGTAGCCTGGCATATCAAAAGCAGAAGTAAAATTAGCACCGTAATTTTGATAATCAACTAAAGATATATTATAAGATTTGAGATATCCCTCAAGTCTACCTGCAACTACCCTGCTGAAGAGAAACGGCTGCTCGATTATAGCAGAAAGGTCAACCTCGGTCTGTAAATTCTTGTCGAACAATCCTGATTTAAAGCTGATACTGGTAACATCATTTAATCTAAAGCGTGCTCTAATGGTTAATTTCCGCGCATCCCCCAGAAAATTTTTACGAACATAGCTTGCACCAACACCAACATTAAAGTAATTTAGTTCGTTATCGGCAAAAACCTCAGGTGAGAGTTCATTCAAAGGAGCAACAGTTCCGGTTATTAAAAGCTGTAATTTACCACCGCTTGTATCCTGCACAACACCTTTCAAATTTATTGAATTGAATAAACCTGTTCTTGCAAGCCTTAACCTGCTTTTCAATAGTTCATCTTCTTTATAAGGATCACCTATATTAATGTTTGTGACATACTTAATCAGATCATAACTTACTTCCGATTGGGATTCTCCTTCCTTTTCTATTTTAATATCGTTGTAGGTAAACCAGCTGCTCCTTGTGAAGTAATTTGAAAGATTGGTCTTTGAATTAACTGTATCTATTTTAATCAAAGTGCTGTCATAGTTAGCAAGCATAAATCCGTGGTTTTTAAGATAGGTTATGATTTCGTTATTTTTTGCCTGGACGTTATCCTGCACATATCTTTCCCAATTGGGATATTCAAGATATGGTTTTATGTTTAATCTAATCTCAGCGTTTAATTTCTCAAGCCCGTAAGTTTGTACGTCTCCATATGTATGCATCGTATTTTCATTTACTATATAAGTCAAATCAACTGATTTCGAAATAGTATCTACCTCAAACAAATAATTAATATCTGCTTTAAAGTATCCATTAACAGAATAAAATGACTTAAGAGAAATCAAATCAACTGAGATTGCACTCGAATCAAAATAGTTAGGAGGCGACCCAATGAAAGAAACGGTATTATAAAAAAATCTCCATAGCCAGAATGGGTTTTCCTCGCTCTGGATGACTCCTCTTAATTCGTCATCAGCGAATGATTCGTTTCCTATGAAGTTTATTGTAGATAGCTCGTATCTATCAATCTCCTGTGCAAATTGATTTACACTGATTATAAAAATGAGAATAAAGCTGTATAAGAGAAACTTCATTCAGAGGTAGTGTATTTTCTTAATTACAGAAACATATAATTATCATGCAATAGATCATAGAAAAAAGTTTTTAAATTTATAATGCTCTTTCCACTAATCTTAGACTTGGGTAATCCCTTCTGAAATAACTTACAAAGAAATTTTTTATCATTGGGTTATCTATATTTTGCGAAAGATCCAGTGAAACTCTCCCTTCCGAAATAACCGAGAGGTGGGCACTATATACTTTTAGTTTTTTTAAATCTATTACATGCGAATATACATCTCCACCGGCATTCCCCAGAAAATAACTTTTAGAATTATAATAAACCAGTTCGGTATCAAAATCAGAGAATTTTATTTTATTAACCAAACACTGAACAAAAGAACCATTAAGCAAACCGGTAGAATATTTAATTTGAAATTCTCCATCAACCCAACTAATCAGGTAAAATCTGATACCCCAGGAATTACTTTCAGCAATCTCAACACCGGCTACTATAGATTTAACCGAATCCGATTCAAAATGGCCTGCGGTAGAAAAAGAAACATTTTCTCCAACTAAATCTTTCGCTGTCTTAAGAACAAGCTGTTCGTTTTCAAATAAATTATGTGGTGGAGGTTCATATGATTTTTTACAACCTGAAGCCATAAAAAACCAAATGGTAATTAGTGACAGGTGGAGCGCTTTATTTAATAACAACTTCGGTCCCTCTTTTAATTACTGAATATAATTCGTCAATATTTTCATTGCTCATAGCAATTGAACCGTCTGTCCAGTTGAAAACGAATGGCAGATTTTTGAAGACATAATTCAATTCACCAATTCCGTGAATACCGATGTTTCCGCCAAGAACATTATGAAACCTGGTGCACTCTTCATAGTAGTATTGAAATTTTATATCGTTGAATTCTTTTTGAGAAATCCAACCTTTCCTTAATGCACTTGCCGCATCTTCAAGATTAGGATAATTAATTTGAAAAAATTTATGGTATTTGTATGTGGTATCGATTCTACAAATTGTATAAACACCAACTGGAGTAGCTTTATCCCCCGCCCTGGTTTTGGGTGTATGTACAGATTTACCGAAACTTACTCTGTAGTTTTTAATCAGAATACCATCTTCATAAAGACCCAATGTATAGTTATGCCTGTCTATAATTATTTTCGGATTTGTAATTTCAGAAAATCCGTTTTTTATAATTGCTTCTGAGAGAGGAATGTTTCTAAGGTTTAGTATAACTCCGTAAACCAGCACACCAAAAAAGAAGAGTAGAATGGCAAGGGTGAGATAAATAACGTTTCTTAAAACACCTTTGTTAATATAATTAACAGCCTTAACCGGACCGATACGAAATTCTTTTAACCTATCAAGAAGCTTCACGTTTACTCAAAATCTCCCAAAGAATATTTAAGTTCTATTAAGTAAATCAAAATTTAATCAAAATTCGGCTAATTTTTAATCAATGGATAAAAATGAAAAACCCGGTCGCAATGAACCGGGTCCAAGAATAAAATCTTTTATGGAATTTTATACTTCCATTATTTCTTTTTCTTTGTGCTTTAAGGTATCGTCAATAAGTTTAATATGCTCGTCAGTTAACTTTTGCACTTCACCTTCGGCATCGTGTAACTGATCTTCTGACATTTTTTTCTCCTTTTGCTCTCTTTTCAGATGATCGTTTGTATCACGCCTCACGTTTCTTATTGCAACTTTAGATTCTTCACCAAATTTTCTAACAAGCTTAACAAGCTCTTTTCTTCGCTCTTCATTTAAAGGAGGAATAGGTATTTTAAGATTTGTGCCATCACTTATAGGATTGAGACCAAGATTTGCTTCAAGAATAGCTTTATCAATTATCTGTACCATCTGCTTCTCCCAGGGAGTAATGGATAGTGTATGAGCATCCAGAACTGACACATTACCAACCTGGTTTAATGGCACCATATTACCATAATAGTCTACCCTAATGCTGTCAAGCAGAACAGTAGTGGCTTTACCGGTTCTTATTTTTGCCAGTTCGCTTCTTAATGCTTCAATTGTTTTATCCATTCTGCCTTTGGCGTCTTTTATTAATTGATGCATAATTACCTCAGTTTAATTTATGCTTCTTTAGTAAGTTTTTCATGACTAACGATAAGTGTCCCGACTTCTTCTCCCGTTACAAGTTTGAGCAGGTTATCGGCGACATCCATATTGAAAACTATCATCGGGAGGTCATTTTCCTGGCAAAGACTAACTGCCGTTAAATCCATTATCCGCAGATTTTTCTTTAATACATCCAAATAAGAAATGTTATCAAACTTGAATGCATCAGGATTTTTTTCCGGATC
>JBATIA010000237.1:0-6610 GCA_049667415.1 Ignavibacteriaceae bacterium | reverse complement strand
GGGAGAAACACCGCGCGCTTTTAAATATTCAGTATCAAAAATCGCTCCTTGGAAAAACTGATTAGAATATTTGCAAAATCCGCTTGACCATCCGCGCGACTCCGACTAAAAAACGCGCACCCTGTGGCGGGGTAGCTCAGTTGGTTAGAGCAGTGGAATCATAATCCACGTGTCGGGGGTTCGAATCCCTCCCCCGCTACATCTTGTGAAAGATTTAATATAGGATATTGAACAAAGGAGAATTATAATGTATACAATATTAGTGCTGATAACCTCGATAGTAGCAGTATTATTAATTATTGTTGTATTAATGCAAGCAAGTAAAGGTGGCGGATTAGCCGGAACTTTTGGTGGTGCAGGTAATATGGGATCTATGTTCGGAACCAGGAGAACTGCAGATTTTCTTAGTCAGGCAACCTGGTGGTTGGCAGGTACCGTAGCTGTTTTAACAGTTGTAGTTAATTTATTCTTTTTACCGGGTAAGGTAACACAAGAACAAAGAAGTATAATTCAGGAAACCGGAAGACAGAACATTCCTCAAACACCAACATTGCCGCAACAACTTCCTGAGCAGGAACCGACACCTCAAGAATAATTGTTATTTAAAAAGATTTATGTTATCTAAGCCCTGAATGATTATTCAGGGTTTTTATTTTGCCAACCAGCAAGAATTTCTATAATACCGTCTTGAATATCCCTGTATTTTCTTGCTCCACCCTTTGTGAATTCAAAAATTATACAGACAATTAGGTCATCATCATCAGCTGTTGTTAGGTAGCCAGAGAGCGAAGAAACCCCGTTCAATGTTCCCGTTTTGCCTCTAAAATTATTTTGCGCGAGAGTTCCAACCATTCTATCTTCCAATGTCCCATCCACTCCTGCAATACTTAATGAGTTATAAAAATCTTCAAAGTTATTAATATTGAAATAAATTTTTTCAAGTAAACCTGTTAAAGCACCAACTGTAACCTGGTCGAACCGGGATATACCCGATCCATCAACAATTTGTGTGTCTTCAGAATAAATTCCATTATCCCGTATATAGCTTAGTATAGCCTGGGTTGAGAAAAAAGAATTACCTTGTTGTCCGCTGTATACTGCTCCAATATTTTTAAATAAACATTCTGCAAAAAAATTATCACTTTTTTTATTTATTAATTGAAGTAAATCTCTTAGCCGGATAGATGATTCAACAAGTGTTTTAGCACTATCAGTTGTCCTTGAAGATATTGGATTTCCCTGTACTTCAATCCCGTAAGAAGTTAAGATATCCTTAAACTTTTTTGCAGCAAAAAGCGGAGGGTTTTGTACGTTGACAAAGTATGTTCTGTATCTACCTCTCCTCTTTTTGGTGACAGTAGTTCTGTTACGGTCAATTACTAGTGCCGAAATTGGAGGAAGTTTAACGTTTGCCCTTTCCTCATTTATCCAATCGTCCCTTGAGTAAACTTTATCAAAGTAAGTATCATCCCCGACAACATCACCAATAATTTTCCGAATACCCAACTCATATAGTTGTTTTACTAATTCATCCAGATCATCGGATCCGAATACGGGATTTCCAAATCCTTTTATGTAAATATTCCCGTCTATTATGCCGTCAGAAAAATTATGATCATCTGATAAGATTTTTGTTGATATTAAATAATCTCCCCCCATCAATTCAAGAGCAACCACTGAAGTAAAAAGTTTTGTGTTGGAAGCTGGAATCATTGGTTCAGTGGTATTTATACTGATAATTGTATCCTGAGTAAGTGGGTTATAAATCATTATTGCAGTTCTCGTACTTGCTGGTATATCCGAGATTAAATTATCAATCTCCTTTAAAATTTTTTCGGGTGCCTCAGCTAAAATGATGCACTGACAAAACATTAGTATAAAAACAGAAGTAAGAATTTTCATTTATTAATTGTCTATATTTTTGTTAATTTTGAATTGAAATGTATACAAATATCCTAATAAAAATTTTATAAAAAGGAATAATTACTTACTGCAAATAAATATTCTGCACTCAAACATCCAACAAATTATTATTACGAATAAATTTTATAATTGATATGAAAAAACCTACTAAAGCTTATCAGGATCTAGATTTTTTAAATTCCTCTGATGGAAGAACAATCAGAATGTTAACTGAATACCTGCAACCAAAGAGCAAATTTAAGAAGCACAAAATTATGGATACAATCGTTTTTTTTGGTTCCGCGAGATTAAAAGCAAAAAAAGATGCACTAAAAGATTATAACAAAATAAAGTCTTCCAATCCTGGGCAAATTGAAAATTTTGCAACAAAACTTCGTGATGCACAACATTATTTAGATATGTCAAGATATTATGAAGATGCAGTTGAACTTTCAAAAAGATTAACAGAATGGTCTATGAATCTTGAAACCTCTGCAAACAGATTTATTGTTTGTACAGGCGGTGGTCCCGGTATAATGGAAGCCGCCAATAAAGGAGCCAAAAAAGCTGGAGGATACTCTATCGGTCTAAACATAAGTATTCCATTTGAGCAATTTGTCAACAATTATGTTACACCTGATTTAAGTTTTGAATTTCACTACTTCTTTATGCGTAAATTTTGGTTCGCTTACCTCTCAAAAGCGCTCGTAATCTTTCCCGGTGGATTTGGTACGATGGATGAGCTTTTTGAAATAATAACTCTCGTACAAACAGATAAAATCAGAAAAAAACTCTCAGTAATTATTTATGATAGAAAGTACTGGAATAAAATAATAAACTTTGATGCTCTTGTTGAGTTAGGTATGATAGGTAAAGCGGATTTGAGTCTATTCACTATGTGCGATACAATTGATGAAGCCTATAATGCTATAATCAAACATTTAAAGAAGTATTACACAAAAGAAAAAGAACCTTCAGTAATAGAACCGGTTCTTCATCTGAAGTAAGAAAAAACCCCTCATAGAGGGGTTCGAAAATTAATATTCATCGGTTCGATGGTAACGCCGGGCTGCTTTAATTTTTTCCATCCGCTTTTTTACAGAAGGTTTTACAAAGAAAGTTCTTTTTTTGTATTCTTTGAGAACACCCGATCTTTCGTATTTCTTTTTAAATCTTCTTAACGCTTTATCGATGGATTCGTTTTCACCGACTGATATGCCAACCAAATTATTTCACCTCGCTTCTTGGATATTTAATGATTCAATAAGTTTTTTTAATCCCGATTTTTGAAACTCAACAGAAATTGAACTTTTACCGTTCGTAAGAGTTTCTTTTGACACCACTCTTCCAAAATCATCCCAATTTTCGTGGTATATAGTTTCTCCCACTTCAAATGTATTCAAAGGCGAATATTTTTTGCACTCTTCATTTTCAATTCCTTCAAGCGTCATGCTATTGTTTTTCAATATGTCGCTAATGTCCACAATCATTACCTGTTTACAGGATTTGCATTTCGCCCATTTTTTAAAATCTGATTCTTCGCCGGTTACACTGCTCGTAATTTCCATTTTCTGAACTGTACCACACGAATTACAAAATGCTTCAATATTTTTTATCCTTGCCATTTTAGACTCTTTTTTTATTCAGGATACTAATTTAAGGCTATCCTTCTCTAGAATCAAATTTTTGTGTACCTGGTATGCTTCTTGAAGTTAAAGCTCGATTTATTATCAAAAATCGGCACCAGATTCAGGAAAGCGAGTAAAAAAAATAATTTTAATAGATCAAGGTCAAGGTGATACCTGATTAGGAATTTCTGAATCTTTTGATGGCTTTTCTTTCAATTTTAGATTTTATTTTTTTAGTCCTGGATGAGCTTAAAGACAGATTCCTTAAGAGTTTATTAATTTCTTCCTGAATAAATATTTCGGATTTATACTCATTTTTTGCCTCAATGACTTTACTAAATTCGCTCACCTGTGTTTCATTTAATTCACCATCAACGAATAAAGCGCATCTTCTTTTTTCAAAAATGATTGGGTTAAAATTATCAGGTAAACTGATTTCTTTTCGCTTATTGTAATTGAAGCTCCCTACTAAAAATAGAAAAAAAAGTTTTCTTGCCCGGTAAATTCTTGTTGCAATAACTCCATCCGGCACATCAATTAGCTCTGCAATTTTTTCATAATTAAGAGAATGTATTTCTTTAAGAATTAAAGGAATTCTGAGCACCGATGGCATCTTATTAAGTGAATTTATTATTTCTGATTCAATGCTACATGATAATAATTTATCATTACTAAAAAGCGCTTTTGCTTCATTCAGGTTCAATTCGACAAAATCTATAAAATCAAAAATGGATTGAGTATCATTTTCTTTTGGAGCATAAAAGTCATGAATCTCTCTCATCCAGATTCTGTGCATCCAGCTTTGCCAGTCAGCATGTGCTTTGGTTTTATCGCAGTACTCGATTGCCTCATAGTAAGTTTGCTTAATAATTTTTTTTGATACTTTTTTATCGAGTAAGATCCAGAAAGAAGTATTGTAGAACTTATCTAAAAGCGGAAGTGCTTCGGAATTGAATTCGGAGCTGAGCTTTGCCAGTTCTTCTTTTGTTGTGTTGAATCGGTTCATAAAAATTTATTAACCCCGGAATTCATTTAATTATTTTTATAGATAATGGAATTACCTTCCCAGCTGTCCAGTTGCGAAATATCAATGAGAAAACCATTAACTACAGCAAATTTAACTTCCTTATTTTTTCTAATAATAAAATGAGCAGGATCCTCTGTTTTAATTTTAGTTTCTTTTATAGATGATCGATTCAAAATTATATTAAAAGGGAATGATGAAAATTCTTCCGTAATATTTTCATCATTCAAAATAACATTCACAAAACCATCATTGTAAAGCTGGACTGGATTTATTGTAGTTATTTCATTGTAAGAGTTGTAAGGTTCGGGTTTAGTTTTTCCTGGTTCAATTGTAAATCCTGAAAGATCGATATCTTCGTACCCCGAGAATACAGAAAGATCTCCGATATCCTCAATTGACGATTTTAGATAAAAGTCTTTCGCACCATTCGTATTTATTTCTTCGAAATTAATTCCTATATCAACGATGAATTCTTTGTCGACTCCTATAACTTTAAGATTTCTTAAAATAACATCCATCATCAACTCTTCATTTTTTGGAATTGATTCATACACTTTTAAATCCTGACTTACATAACTTCCGCTGGCAATACTGCTAAGTGCAGAAAGTAAAGCAATATAATTTATTTTTCTTAGAAATAGTTTTTCACGATCTTCCCGCCAGCCGCCGGTCTCAAGAAGCACCACGCTCGTTCCCCATTTAGTAAAGTTATCTCCAAAAGCACGTGGTTCGTAATCATCAGAATATTTACCGATATGACCTGGAATAAATTCATTCAGGATATTTACCATATCTCCAATTAGCTTCATTGCATTTTCTCTTGGTGCGGGGAGACTTTTTTCGTAATCGGGTGCGGGTGCCAGGAATGAAATAGATGCGGGTTTAAATGAATTTCCCGCAGCGTAATTTCTTCCCTGATCGTGAAGATTAAAGCCAAAGTCAGCTTTAAGACTTTCAAACACTTCTTTCAATATTTTTGCTTCGGGAGCTTGTTGCCTTATTACATCCCTGTTAAGATCAATTTCAAAAATATTTCTTCTCTGAAATTGTTCAGCTCCATCAGGATTGATCATTGGAATAAAGTAAATGCTGAGGTTTGACAGCAGAAATTTCTTAAAATCTGTAAATTCACTTTCATCTGAGAAAAAGTTGAAAATATCAAACAAAGCAGCAGTGGCTGTAGGCTCATCGCCATGCATTTGAGACCAGAGGAAGACTTTTTTCTTACCATTACCCATTGAGATCAAATAAATCTCTCTTCCTTCAACCGATTTACCGACTTTATCCACCCCAAAAATCTTTTTATTTTTCAACTGTTCAATCAAAGGAACAATATCGGAATGCTTGAATCTTCTGTTTGTTAAAGTTTTTTCCTTGAAATTTTCGTATGAATGATAAAGATTCCAGGCAAGTTGTTTTTCCTGAGCCATAATAAATCCTGTTAAAAATATTGCTAAGATTAAAGTAGATTTTTTCATCAAGATTTAATTTAATTATTAGCTAACTTAATTACTAAGAAGTAGGGAGAAGTTTTTAATATGGCAACTAATACTTTAAAGATTGGTTCACCGGCACCGGATTTTAACCTGTTGGGTACCGATGGTAAAAAATATTCGCTCGGCTCTTTTTCGGATAAAAAAGCATTGATAGTAATTTTTAGCTGCAACCATTGTCCGTACGTGCATGCTTACGAGGATAGAATAAAGCAGCTTCAGAAAGATTATCAGAATAAAGGGATCGAGGTTGTTGCAATAAATTCGAATGATGACGTAAACTACCCGGATGACAGTTTTGAGAATATGAAGAAACGAGCTGCTGAACAGAAATTTAATTTCCTTTATTTAAGAGATGAAGATCAGTTGGTTGCACGTGCTTACGATGCCACACACACACCTGAAATTTTTCTTTTCGATAAAGAAAAAAAATTAGCATTTCACGGAAAGATTGATGACAATTGGCAAGAGCCGGACCGAGTTCAAAATCGTTATTTAAAAAATGCCTTGGATGAATTACTAGCCAGCAAAGAAATTTCCGTTCCCGAGACTTTTACGAT
>JBATIA010000236.1:0-1805 GCA_049667415.1 Ignavibacteriaceae bacterium | reverse complement strand
CCATAATTATTTTATTCTCCTTTTCATAACTTACTCATCCCTTAACTTCGATAGCTCTTTAAATAATTCTAATTCTTTTTTAGATAAATTTTTGGGTGTTTCTATCATTATTCTAATAAATAGGTTTCCTCTGTCACTACCGCTACCTTGTTTCTTTAGGCCAAAATTTCCTATACGAAATAGTTTGCCGCTATCGGTTCCTTCTGGAATATCAATGCTAATAGTTTTTCCGTTTATTAATTTTACTTTTTTCTTTCCTCCCAGAACAGCGGTGTATAAATCTATTATTAAATCAAAGTACAAATCATCGCCATCAATTTCATAAAACGGATGTTTCTGAATTTTTATTGTAAGGTATAAATCACCGGAAACTATCCCGCTTCTCGATGCACTACCCTGATCTTTTAATCTCAGTTTGCTGCCATCCTTGGTTCCGGGATCAATTTTAATTCTTAATTTTTTTCCATTAATCAGAACCTCTTTACTAGCTCCATTATATGCTTCTTCAAGTGAAATATATAGTGTTGCTTCAAAGTCCTGTCCTTTTTCTCTACCACGTTGAGCTCCGTAGAAATCAGACCCTCTCCCACCTCTCTGACCAAAAAGACTATCAAAGAAATCTGAAAAACCACTGGAACCACCGAACATATCTCCAAAGTCTCCCGAGTATTCAAACGTAGTTCCTCCTCCTCTTCTTCCTCCGAATTGGGAGAAGAAGTCTTCAAAGCCGCCACCACTGGTTTGATACTGATTCCAGTTTGCACCGAGTGTGTCGTACTTTTTCCTTTTTTCCGGATCACTTAGAACTTCGTGTGCTTCTGTAATTTCTTTAAACTTTTCTTCAGCAGCTTTGTTGTTTGGGTTTTTATCCGGATGATATTTTAATGCAAGCTTTCTGAAAGCTTTACTTATCTCTTCTTTAGTAGCTGACTTATCTACACCGAGTATTTTGTAATAGTCTTTAAATTCCATGTTTAATTAATTTCCTCTCAGTCAATATAGCCAAAAGAAAAGGGTAACATAAAGTTACCCTTCTCAACCTACAACATCGACTCTTAGTTATTTCACTTTTATCTCAATCTCTTTTGGTTTTGCTTCTTCAGCTTTGGGTACCGAGATGGATAATTGACCATCTTTAAACTCAGCATTAATTTTATCTGACTGAACATGCTCAGGAAGATTAAATGATCTGTAGTACTTGCCATAAGTTCTCTCGATTCGGTGGCACTTTGAATCTTTATGTTCCCTCTCCTGAGATCTCTCACCACTAATGCTTAACTTACCATCAACAAAAGAAATTTTAACATCCTCTTTTTTGATTCCTGGAAGATCAAGATTTAATATGTATTTATCCTTATCTTCGTAAATATCTGTAAGGGGCATCCAGACAGCGTTTTCATATTCATTATCCTCTTCTTTGCTTCTGGATATTCCAAAACGATTTTCAAAAGAGTTAAACATTTTGCTGAATTCTCTTTCGAAATCAACAAGATCTCTCATTGGGTTGAATTTTATAAGTGTCATATTAGTATCTCCTTTATTTTTATTATATGTTAATAGACTTTTAAATCCCTACAGACAACACTCGTGCCGAGAGCTAAAAACCACTGCAAGATATTAAATTACAACGAGTTACAGCAATAACTATCAAACTGATTGCGCATTGCCAGAATGGCGCACAATCTGAATTAAACTTTATATACTTGGCATAATAGCTGTTATTTTGTGTCATAATAGCAGCACTGTTGATTATTCAGTCAACATAGGATCGAAAGTAGTTCAATTGTTAATTTTTCTATAAATAG
>JBATIA010000235.1:0-5709 GCA_049667415.1 Ignavibacteriaceae bacterium | reverse complement strand
TAGGATTAGCCTCCCGCTATCTTGCTTTCCTCGGATTTGCATTCAGCACACAGACTAAACGTTTTCGAAATTTTATGGACTATCAGCGCAATTGGTTAGAAGATACTGGCTCGGATGATAGTCATGGTCGAGCAATATTAGCACTTGGAACTGTATTAAGTCATTCTCAGTTACCGGCATTCAACAGTATGGCTGGTTGGTTGTTCGAGCAATCAATGCCTGCAATTATTAAAACTACAAGTCCGCGGGCTTGGGCTTTCGCACTCTTGGGAATTCACGAGTACTCACAAAAATTTGCCGGTGACCGGAGGGCGAGCAATGTGCGGGATGAATTGGCAGGACGGCTTCTGGCATTATATCAGGATAATCGTTCTGAAGAATGGCGCTGGTACGAAAATGAGCTTTCATATTGTAATGCGGCACTACCACATGCTTTACTCACATGCGGAAAATCAATCCCTAACAAAGAAATGATTGATTCGGGATTGGAGTCATTAAATTGGCTTGCTGATTTGCAGCGCTCAACTGCAGGTCATTTTGTTCCGATTGGATCAAACGGTTTTTATCAGAAGGGTGGAGAACGGGCTCGTTTTGATCAACAGCCTGTTGAGGCACAAGCAATGGTATCGGCCTGTCTCGAAGCATACCGGATTACAGCAGACAAACGCTGGCACAAAGAAGCCCGTCGTGCATTTGAGTGGTTCCTTGGACGTAACGATTTAAATCTTCCTATTTATGATCCCACAACGGGTGGCTGCCGGGATGGTTTGCATCCTGACCGTCCGAACAATAATCAAGGCGCTGAATCAACATTAGCTTTTCTACAATCATTATTGGAACTCCGTTTATCTGAACAGACACATTTATCTACAGAGGTAACAGTAAAATGAACAATAAGCATCCGGAAATCTTTCACCGTCATAAATTTAATCCGATTCTTACTGCAGAAAATTGGCCGTATCCTATTAATAGTGTATTCAATGCAGGTGCAACATTACTGAATGATGGAACAACATTGCTTTTGTGCCGCGTGGAAGATCGGCGGGGACTTTCTCATCTTTGTGCTGCAAGATCCTCAAATGGAATTGATGGCTGGAAGATTGACCCCCAGCCAACTCTGCTGCCTGATCCGGATAACTTTCCTGAAGAATTGTGGGGTATTGAAGATCCGCGCATTACTTTCGTGCCTGAATTAAAAAAGTATGCTGTAGTTTATACTGCTTACACACGTGATGGTCCCGGTGTTGCCCTGGCGCTGACAGAAGATTTCAAAAAATTTGAACGTTATGGCGTTATAATGCCGCCGGAAGATAAAGATGCTGCGTTACTCCCTTATCGGATTGATGGTAACTGGGCTATGATTCATCGGCCTATGAGTCCGGCGAGAGCGCATATGTGGATTTCTTATTCACCGGATTTAAAAAATTGGGGCAAACACGTTTTAATGATGGTTGCCCGGAAGGGTGCGTGGTGGGACGCAAATAAAATTGGTCTTTCACCTCCACCAATTGAAACACCCTCTGGCTGGCTGGTAATTTATCACGGTGTTAAACAATCTTGCAGCGGTTGTATTTACAGGTTGGGTCTGGCATTGTTTGATTTGAACCGACCAGATATTTGTCTAAAGCGGGGAAGTGAGTGGATATTCACACCCGTTGAAAAATACGAGCAACATGGTGATGTCGGAAATGTAGTGTTTCCTTGTGGATATACTATTGGTCCGGATGGCGATACTATTAATATTTATTATGGCGCAGCAGATACTTGTATTGCCTTAGCAACCAGCAGTATAAAGGAGATGCTTAAATGGTTAGAGCAAAATAAAGAATAAGAAATGACAATAATTAATATTATAATACAGAGAGTCATTTCTAATCAAATGGAGAAAATAAAATGAGCAAAGAACTGATCCAAAAAAAATCAGACAAGAAAAAACCTCAGAGAACAAAAGCGGAAAAGAAAGCAGCCAAAAGAGCAAAGCAGGAAGAGAAGAACAGGCAGGGATTGATTAAATAAAAATTCCAGGGATGTCATGGTCGCACCGTGACATCCTGGTGAGTTAACTTTTTACTTTAAACTTGCGGAAGCTTCTGCCCGAGCGGTTTCTTGTACTTTTCCCAAACCCAAAAGATCCTCTTCTGTCAAACTTATTTTGTATCCCGGGATTTTCTCCAACCTTAATATCAAGCATTTTATAAGGATGATCAGCTATAACAGAAATTGGCTGCTTTATCATTCTGTTGATAGAACTAAGGTAACTCAGCTCCTCGGGATCGCAAAATGAAAACGCTGTACCGCCAAGACCGGCTCTTGCCGTGCGACCAATACGATGAATGTAAGCTTCAGCATATTCAGGGATATCATAATTAAATACGTGAGATAATTTTTCAATATCAATTCCTCTTGCGGCAATATCCGTTGCAACAAGGACTCTTGTCCTGTTTAGTTTGAAATTATTAAGTGCACGCTGCCTTGCCTGCTGCGATTTGTTTCCGTGAATTGAATCCGCATGTATCTTGGCATCAATTAAAACTCTCGTTACTACATCTGCGCTTCGTTTTGTTCTTGTAAATACAAGAGCTGATTCAATGTTTTCATTTTTCAGAATATGAATGAGTAGTTTCTTTTTATCTGATTTGGTAACAAAGTAAACAGCCTGATTAACAGCCTCAACTGTTTTTTGTTCGGGTGAAACTTCAATCTTTACCGGGTTGGTTAAAATTGAATTCGCCAGCTTTGTAATTTCCGAGGGCATGGTTGCAGAGAATAACAGAGTCTGTCTGTGTGAAGGCAGCTTTTCAATTATTTTTTTAACATCGTTAATAAATCCCATATCAAGCATCCGGTCAGCTTCGTCGAGTACGAATAATTTTATGGTGTTAAGACTAATGTATCTCTGGTTTATCAAGTCGAGGAGTCTTCCGGGTGTAGCGATAAGAATATCTACTCCTTCTCTCAACTTCATTGTTTGTGCTCGTTGAGAAACTCCGCCAAACACAACTGCATTCTTTAAGCCGGTATGCTTTCCGTATACCTTAAAGCTCTCGCTAATTTGAAGAGCAAGTTCTCTTGTTGGAGTGAGTATTAAGGATTTAATAATTCTTTTTGATTTGTAGGATCCTTTCTCTGCACTAAGTATTTGCAAAATAGGAACAGCGAACGCCGCAGTTTTGCCTGTGCCGGTTTGCGCGCAGCCGATCAAATCCCTTCTTTCAAGTATTACAGGAATTGCTTGTGACTGGATTGGTGTGGGTATTGTATACCCTTCGTTTGATAATGCCGTTTGCAACGGCTGAATAAGATTCAGTTTTTCGAATGACATATAACTTTCTGTTTAATTTGCCGTAAAAAACTCTTTCCCGGTCTCAATTAGAACAGAAATGTTTTTACCGCGGGTTTATAAATTAAGATTAGTAAAACGGAGCGATCAAGAAATGTATGAATGAAGGCCTATTTTAAAAATCAACTGTGCTAAGTTACATTTAATTATCCAGACCACAAACTAATGTAATTGAAGGTTGATAGTTGCCTAAGTCAAGTGACAAAGCTACTCCATTGTAATTGCGAGCTTAGTGAAGCAATCTCTTACCTAGCCCGTCACAGCCGAAGCTAAGAGGGAGAAGAAAGACAATTAAAAATTAATATCTTCTTTCGCTGCTTCCTCTAGGCTTCTGAGGTCTTGCTTCGTTAACTACAAGTCTCTTTCCTTTAAGTTCATGCGAGTTCAAAGAATCAAGTGCTTTTTGAGCTTCATCTTTTGCGGGCATTTCAACAAAACCGAATCCCTTTGAGGTCTTCGTATACATATCCTGTATAATCTTCACACTTTCTACTTTTCCGTGCTGAGAAAAGAGTGTGTTCAGATCTTCTTCCTGTACATTCTGGGACAGGTTACCGACATAAATATTCATTTTGTTCTCCTTGTAAATTTGATAATTATTACCCGGATGCAGACAATGAAATAATCTGTACCGGTTCGATTGACTCTGTAAAAAAAGTTAGGATTAGATGAAGAGGATTTTTACGAAGTTCACTTTTATCTCAATTTTCTTCTGCAGGACAACCTTAAGGTAGACTAATAATAGCGTAGTTGCAAGTTTAAATTTGTTTTGGCAGGGAGATTGATTCAATAAGCGTTAACGAAACTATTGAAAACGGGATATATGCAGAATAATAATAACTGTTGGGGATTATGAAACTGAATTCTACGTCAATTAAAGCCTGCCTGACGGTAGGCAGGTTAGCAGGGATTTTTTATTTTTACGAACATCTGTTTATATCTATACCGGCATGTTAAATAACTTAAGGTGACATATGAAAACTTTCTTAAATATTCTTTTTTCGTTATTAATATGTGTAACCATTTTCGCACAGCAATTCCCCGATAGTGAAACAGATGGAAAATATTATGAAGTAAACGGTGCAAAGCTTTGGACGGTCAGCTTTGGCGAAGGGGAAGCGTTAGTTTTTATTGCGGGAGGTCCCGGCAACAATCATTATGGTTTAAGAAGATTCGACTCGCTTTCAACCACACACAAGTTGGTTTATTATGATGCTTTTGGCAGAGGGAAGTCTGACACCGCAAAAGTCGTTACCGAGTATTCTCTCGAAAGAGATATTGAAGACCTTGAAGACTTGCGCAAAGCAATGGGCTTTGAAAAAATTAATATTCTCGGTCATTCTTATGGCGGAGTTGTTGCACAGGGTTACGCAATTAAATATCCTGGAAATGTATCCCACCTGATAATCGCAAATTCATTTCATAGTTATTTGATGTGGCAGGAGAACTGCGACAATTCCAATCACGAAATAAAAACAAACTATCCTGAAGTCTGGGAAGAGCTGATGAAAGCAAGAGAGCAGGGTGCTGTCTCGAGCGATCCTGTGCATTATGAAATTTACGGACGTGTGCCTTACGGATTTTTGTACGCTTACAATCCAGAGAACTTCAAGCCGAGCGGAAGAAAACCATATCCTAACCCACTGAACATAAAATTATATTATCAGATGGTTGGTAGGGACGGCGACTTTGAACTTACCAGCGATATCGGGACTTTTGATTACAGGAAAGAGTTAAAAGATCTTAAGATGCCAATTCTAATTTATGGCGGACGTTATGACCGTGTTGCTGTTCCGCGGATGATGATAGAGTATAAAATGTACTGCCCGCAGGCTGAGTTTGTTATGTTCGAAGAGAGCGGACACAACCCACAGGTAGAAGAACCGGAAGCTACTATTGATTTGATCAGAGAATTCCTGAGTAAATAAATTAGACTTGTACGTCATATTAACTTCGGTAATGTCATCCTGAATAGTGCTTGCCCGCAATTGCCTGACCGTCTTTGACTGGTTCCTGGGTCGAAGGATATCATTGCGAGCCTCGATATTCATCGGGATAAACTCTGCGAAGCAATCTCATCGTAGCCATTCTTGCTCGTTCCGGCAGAACGGAGTTCTGACTAACTTATCCAAAATCCGATGCCGTTCGATAGATTCGGTCAGACTCTATCGGAATCTGACGATCTGATTCCTGACCACCGCTGTAGCGGGGCAAGCAAGCGGGAATGACGGCCTTGACATTTTTTTATTCAGAAACGACCCTTGTAAAAAGGGGGCTGTGATGAATATGAGTTTGATAAAATAATTTTGATGTTTTGCGGAGGCATATAAATCTTTGCCTTTGCAGATTAGACCTTAACTGTTTTCCAC
>JBATIA010000234.1:0-14882 GCA_049667415.1 Ignavibacteriaceae bacterium | reverse complement strand
TTTTTTAAGGTTTCCTGTTCAGGCAGCACAAAACGGTGGGGGATCATTTATGATTCCCTACTTTATTTTCTTTTTATTACTTGGTATACCTCTCATGTGGATAGAGTGGGGCATAGGGAGGTATGGTGGGAGGTTTAACCACGGAAGCACACCAGGACTGTTTGATGTCTTGTGGAAAAATCCTGTAGCAAAATATGTCGGTGCTCTTGGTTTGATTATGTCAATGATAATAATGATTTATTACACGTATATTGAATCGTGGACTTTGGCATTCAGCTTTTTCTCTATCAACCAAACTTATTTCGGACAGACCAATCATAATTCAATGCGTGAGTTCTTATACAGCTTCCAGGGAAAGCAATCAGGAGAATTTTTCTCATCAGTTTTACCCGCATACATTTTTATGCTAATAACATTTTCTCTAAACTTTTGGATATTATACAGGGGATTGTCAAGAGGCATTGAACGGCTTGCTAAAATCGCTATCCCAATGCTATTCATTTTTGGAATTATATTAGCAATTCGGGTAATTACTCTCGGAACACCTGATCTGGCACATCCTGAAAACAATGTTGCAAATGGTTTCAGCTTTATATGGAATTTGAACTTTGATAGAATAAGTGAACCGAGAATTTGGTTAGCTGCTGCAGGACAAATATTTTTTACCCTTTCAGTTGGTATGGGATCAATTCATGCTTACGCAAGTTATTTAAAGCCCAAAGATGATATTGTATCATCTGGATTATCAACTGCCGGATTAAATGAATTTGCTGAGGTTGGAATTGGAGGATCCATCGCGATACATGCAGCAGCTGCATTCTTTGGAATTACACTTACAACACAAATAGCATCTGCAGGTGCATTTGATTTGGGTTTCGTTTCAATGCCGCTGATATTTGAAAAAATACCGCTTGGTTTTGTATTCGGTACACTCTGGTTTTTACTTCTTTTTCTTGCGGGAATTACATCATCTGTAGCAATGGGTCAACCGTTCATTGCTTTTCTGGAAGATGAATTCGGATATTCTCGAAAGAAAGCAACAACTGTGCTTGCAGTTATTGTTTTAGTTTCTGTTCAATTTGTTATTTTCTTTATTGGAAAAGGTTTTCTTGATGAAATGGATTATTGGGCTGGAACTTTCGGATTAGTTGTATTCGCATTTCTTGAAACTGTTTTATTTATTTGGATTTTTGGTTCAAAAAAAGCCTGGGATGAAATGAATAAAGGTGGAGATTTTAAAATACCGAAGATTTTCTTCTTTATAATGAAGTACGTAACACCTGTACTGCTTTTATGTATAATGCTTTGGTGGTTGATTCAGGATGCTATACCAACTCTTCTTCTCACTAATGTTGATGCAGCAAAAGTTCCTTACATTTGGGGTGCCCGTATTCTGATGTTAATAATTACTTTTGGAATTTTGTTTATGATTAAAAAAGCCTGGATGAAAAAGGAGAAGCGACTTTGAACAAAAAAATATTTAGAGAATTGCTGATTTAGCTTATGGATAATATGCATGTATTGGATGGAATCTCATATAAAAAATGAATATTAATGATCATACAGCCTCCTTTAAAGAAGTTGTACGAGCGATGGGAATTGTTTTTGGGGATATAGGTACAAGCCCAATTTATACCCTTACCATTATTTTCTTCCTCATATCACCAACACCGGAAAATATAATGGGCGTCTTATCACTTGTCTTTTGGACACTAATTATTATTGTTACAATTCAATATGCCTGGCTGGGTATGTCTTTAAGTATCAAAGGTGAAGGTGGAATTATCGTTTTAAAAGAAGCACTGGTTAACACTCTTAAGAAAGGTAAGAAGATAGGTGTAGCATCGGCATTTGGATATTTAGGAATTTCTTTACTAATTGGCGATGGAATCATTACTCCTGCAATAAGTATACTTTCTGCAGTTGAAGGATTGGAACTTATTCCAGAATTAGGTGAAATTACAACGCCCATAGTTGTGGTAATTACCTGCGTTATTACTATACTACTTTTTTCAATTCAATCGCGTGGAGTTGATTTAATAGCCAAATCATTCGGCCCCATAATGTTGATTTGGTTCACCGGTCTTTTTGCTTCCGGACTTTATTTCTTATTCACTGATCTATCAGTTTTTAAAGCAATTAACCCGATATATGCAATAGACTTTTTACTTGGTCATGGTTTTGTTTCTCTACTAATACTGAGCGATGTAATCCTGTGTGCAACCGGAGGGGAGGCTTTATACGCGGATATGGGACATCTGGGAGGGAAGTCCATTAAGATTGCCTGGATATTTGTCTTCATTGCATTATTTGTAAACTATTTTGGTCAAGGTGCATATTTAATTGGAGGCGGATCAATAATTCAGATACTTTTTTCTTCAATCAATAAGATTTCACCAATTCTATACCTTCCTTTTTTAATTCTCGCACTTTTAGCAACTATAATAGCATCGCAAGCAATGATTAGTGCTGTTATGTCACTGATATTTCAAGGAATTAATCTGAGAATATTTCCTCTTATGAAAATTAAGTATACTTCAACCGAGTTAAGAACTCAGATTTATATTGGTTCGATAAACTGGTTTCTACTTATTGCTGTTCTAATAATGATTTTGATTTTCCATTCATCAGAAAATTTATCTGCAGCTTATGGTTTAGCTGTTACTGCAACAATGACCATCAGCGCAATTTTAATGAGCTGGATTTTTTGGAATACTGATAAAAAATTTAAGATGGCTCTATCATTATTTGTTTTGCTTTTCGACCTGATATATTTATTTGCTGCTTTTACCAAAATTCCGGCAGGTGGTTATTGGTCTCTAATAATTGCATTTCTTGTAGCAATGCTTATTCAAATATGGATCAAAGGTTCTGATGCATTAAGAAAAAGATTTCGTTCTCTAGATCTTGATATTTTTACTACAAGCTTTGAACAGATTTACTCAACAGAACCAATTCTTAAAGGTGAAGCAATTTTTTTTACCAGAGTTCTTGATAAGATCCCTCCTTACGTGGTTCACTGTACTTTAAGAAGTGGAATTGTTTATGAAAAAAATATATTATTTGCGGTACAAACAGCTGATGTACCATACGGTATTAATTTTTCCGAGATGAAAGAATTTACAAAGGGTTTATTTGGTCTATCAGTTTCAGTTGGTTATATGCAAATTCCGAATTTACCAAAATTATTCAAGCAAACAGGAATTTCAGAGAAAGTTATTTTCTATGGAGTAGATGATATTAAAACAAATAAATTTGTCTACAGGATATATGCTTTTATTAAAAAGATAACTCCATCTTTCGCAAGCTTTTATAATTTCCCTTACAACAAAATGCACGGTGTTGTTACTCGCCACGAATTGTAGATTCGTAAATCTCCATATACACAGATTTTTAAAACCAGCCGAATTTCGTTAGCATAATCACTCATTCTTCAATAAATTAGAGTACTTATTTGTCGAAAATCAACAAATGAAAAAAATCTCTCTACATATCGTCCTAATATTTTTGCTTGCTTTCTCTGAGAGCAATAGAGCGCAGACTGATGATACATTATATATAGCATTCTGGAATCTTCAAAACCTATTTGACACAATTGATGATTCGAATAAAGATGATGAATCCTTTTTACCCGATGGTGAGATGGAATGGACTGAAGACAGGCTCGATAAAAAAATGTATAACTTATCCCGAATAATCCGTACAATGAATAATGGAGTTGGTCCGGACCTGCTTGGAATTTGTGAAGTGGAAAATCAAGCTGTTCTGGAAACGATGATCTCCAAATATTTACCTGATCTTGATTACAAATGTGCTTACATCGAATCACCGGATAACAGGGGGATTGATAACGGATTAATTTTTAAAGCAGATAAATTTAGATTATTAAATATCCAGGCTGATACTGTTCACCTTTCAGATAACTGGCCTACAAGATTAATTTTTGGTGCAAACATACTCACATCAAACAACGAAAAAATTACTGTGTTTGTAAACCATTGGCCCTCGAGAAGAGGAGGACAATTGGAATCAGAACCTAACCGAATTGAAGCGGCAAAAACATTGAGAAAAGCAGTGGATAGAATTTTTATCGTAGAGCCTGAATCTAAAATTTTTATAATCGGAGATTTTAATGATGATCCGATTAACAAGTCTGTTTTAGAGACACTTGCAGCTCACCCTATCAAATGTGATTCTCTAAGTGCGGAATTTGAAGTTGAATCTGATGGAGAATTATTTAATCTTTCATATGAATCTTTTGAGAGTGGCCAGGGAAGTTATAAATATAAGGATACCTGGAATATGCTGGATCAAATAATTGTTTCAGGATCATTAATTACTGGTGAAGAAATTAATTTCATCTGCAACTCATTTGAGATTTATAAACAGAATTTTATTATTACAAAATCGGGTGATTATAAGGGAACACCATTTCCAACCTATGGCGGAAGACGATATTTAGGAGGTTACAGTGATCATTTCCCGGTAATTGCTAAATTTAAATTAAAAAGGAATATTGAATGAGGAAGGAATTATTAATTTTTGGTTCAAGCGGGGCTCTTGGGAATGGGGTATCCGATGTTTTTCTTACAAAAAAATATGATAAAATTTATTTATTCGATTTTAAGCACAAAGCGATCTCAAATACAAATGCAAAACAAATTATAGTTAAGGACTTATCTGTAGAAGAAAATGTTAAAAAAGCATTCAATGAAATAACACCCTCTAAAGAAACCATATTTTTTCTATTTAGCACTATTGGTGGATTTGCCGGTGGTAAAAAAGTATGGGAAACTAATACGGAATGTTTTGATAGGATGATAAATATGAATTTGAAATCTAGCTTTTTAATTTCAAAATATTTCTCACTTCTGGTTAGTAAATCTCACTCCGGTTATATTTGCTTTACTTCTGCATACACCGGTCTAGTGGCAGAACCAGAAAAGGGAGTTTATGGAACTGCAAAAGCAGGGCTCATTCATCTAGTTAAAACACTGGCAGAAGAGGGCAAAGAAATCAGCCTATCTGCAAATGCAATCGCTCCATATATAATTGATACACCGCCAAACAGAGAATGGATGAAAGATGCAGATTATGAAAGCTGGATAAAACCAGCAGAGATTGGCGAATTTGTGAACTCTATTTTTTTAAGTTATCATTTGATTTCAGGTAATATATTTCAGCTTAAATACCGGTTTAATTCGTACTAAAAAATTATCTTTGGGTGGAAGTAATTTGTTGACTTTCTTTAGTGAAATCATTATTGTAGTCATACTCATAAATAAAAATTATTTGGAAAAAAACCTTTCCTTGATATCAATCTTTCATTTTTCAGGAGGAAACTCTATATGGATTTCTCAGGTGCAATAGCAATATTTTTTAACACCATTGCTCAAGCAACTACGGACGATGGTGGAGTTTTGAATTGGTTGACTACTAAATTTGAAGCTGGTGGCGGTTTTATGTGGCCGATTTTGATATGCCTGATTCTTGGCTTAGCTTTCTGTTTCGAAAGACTCTGGACATTAACCAGTTCTAAGACTAATACGAAAAAATTCATTATTCAGGTTAAAAGGGCATTAGAAAGTGGTGGTTTAGAGCAAGCAAAACAAGTATGTGCAAATACCAAAGGTCCTGTAGCCTCAGTATTTCATGCCGGGTTACTTAGAGCAGATGAAGGTCTTGAAGCCGCTGAAAAGGCAATTATTGCCTATGGTGGTATTGAAATGGGATTCCTGGAGAGAGGCATGATTTGGATTTCTCTATTCATCTCTCTCGCTCCTATGCTTGGATTTACCGGGACAGTTCAGGGTATGATTGCAGCTTTTGATGCTATTAAAGAAGCAGCACAAATTTCACCTGCTATCGTCGCTGATGGTATTGCAATAGCATTGCTCACTACTTTATTCGGTTTGGTGGTAGCTATGATACTTCAGGTCTTCTACAATTTCCTTGTTTCAAGAATTGATAGATTAGTTGGAGATATGGAAGAAGCCTCTATCGAATTGATTGACGCTTTATACGAGTTGCAAAGTAGGAAAAAATAATTTTTATTAGTTATTAAATAAAGTTTTATAAAATGTTAAAGAAGAAAAAACTACCTGAAGCAACAATACCAACATCTTCAATGGCAGACATTGCATTCCTTCTTCTTATTTTCTTTCTGGTTGCAACTGTAATTGACGTTGATTCAGGAATAGGAATGACTTTGCCTGAGTTTGTGGAAGATGTTGAAACTGTAGAGGTTCCTAAAGATAGAATGGCTGCAATATTGATCAATGAAACAGGAGATGTTCTTTTGGATGGTCAGCCAATATCATTGTTCCAGATTACGAATACTCTTAAGCCACGTATTCAGTCTAAGATTGATCTTCCAAAAAATAAAAAGCTTATAGTCTCTATAAAGACAGACAGGAAGACAGTTTATAACGCCTACATTCAGGCGTTGGACCAGGTCAAAGGAGCTTTTTTTGAGGTACGAGACGAATATTCAAATTCCAGATTTGGTAAAAAGTTTAACGATCTTGAAGAAACGGAACAGAATGAAATTAAAGATGCTGTCCCTATTATAATTTCAATTGCAGAGCCAGAAAAAGTTATTAAATAAAGGAATTGTCCCTGAGGGACTATCTTGGAGGAATAATGAAATTCGAAAAGAAAAGAGCAAGCACAAAACAAGAAATTCCAACGGCATCAATGCCCGATATTATTTTTATGCTGCTGCTATTTTTTATGGTTACTACTACCCTTAGGGAAGTTGAGGTTCTGGTAAACTATTCTCTGCCTGAAGCCAAAGCAATTGAAAAGATTGAAAACAAACGGTTGATATCTTATGTTTGGGTAGGCAAGGATGGAAGAGTTCAAATTAATGATAGTCTTGTTAAGGTTGATGAAATCCAAAACATTATGTACGCTAAAAGACAAGCACTGCCAAACGTAATAGTCTCCCTTCGTGTAGATAAAAATACTGATATGGGCTTTGTTACAGATATTCAGCAAGAGCTAAGAAAAGCTTTTTGTCTAAGAATTAACTATTCGGCAAATATAAAAATATAGTTTAATATTTATTAGTGTTTTTAATAAGCAGGTTGGTTTTAATTAATCACCTGCTTTTTTATTATAGAGGGCAAAATGAATTTAACAGAAAAAATAAATCGCGATTTAAAAGAAGCGATAAAATCCGGCGATAAAGTAAAGCTGCAAACAGTAAGGTCTATCAGGGCACTCTTATTAGAGTTTGAAAAAAGCGGATCAGGCAAAGATTTAAATGAGGAAGAAGAAATAAAATTGCTTAGTACTGCTGCAAAGAAACGCAGGGAAGCAATTGAAGAATACCAAAAAGCTAAAAGGGATGATCTTTCTGCAGTTGAGGAAGCTGAATTAAACATAATTATGTCTTATTTGCCAAAACAATTAACAAAAGAAGAAATAATCAGCAAAGTTAAAATGCTTGCCGATGAAGTTGGAGCAAAATTTAAACAAGACTTTCCGAAGCTTATGCCGTTAGCAATTAAAGAGTTAAAAGGAAAAGCAGATGGTAAAGCTATTAAAGAAGCTGTAGAAAAGGTTCTCGGTGTAAGTTGATACTTCTTGATGCTCTCATAATCATTGGTGTCCTAATTGGATTTATCCTTGGCTTTAAGGATGGATTTGTTCGTAAACTAATTGGAATCCTAGGATTTGTCATTGCTGTTGTAGCAGCAGTTTTTTTTTCACATAGTTTTGGATTATTCATTGAAAGTGCATTCCGGATTGAATATTACCTAGCTGAAATAATTGGTGGAGTGATAATCTTTTTCGGAATACTAGCGATATTTATGTTCTTAAAGAGAGTTGTTCATCCGTTCGATAAGGTGAACAACCTGATCAATCAGATTGTTGGCGGAACTGTGGGATCAATTCAAATACTTTACTTTTTAAGTGCTATTTTTATAATCGTAAATGTATTCGATCTTCCCGAAAAGCAGACGAGAGAACATTCAATTTTCTATTATCCAACCTATAAAGTAATTCCTTTAACTATAAAATATTTAAGCTATTATACGCCCCAACCTCGTAAATTAATTGAAGAATATATTAATGAAAAAGATACTCTTCAATGATTAGTAATTCTGTCCTGGAAAAGCTAGAATATCAAAAAGTTTTAAACAACATTGTTAATTATGCTGTAACCGAGAATGGCAAAAAATATGTTTCGGGTTTGTTACCATTTTTTGATTCTAAAAAGATTTTCGAAGAATGTGAGGCAGTAAGTCAAGCTAAAGAAATACTAATTAGAAATATACCTCCACAAATTGATCATATCCCCGATTTGTATGAAACGCTTGCCCAAAGCAAAGTGGAAGGCGCTGTACTTCCTTCAAAAAAAATTCTTGAAGTATTAAGTCTTGCTAAAAATTCAAGGACACTATATCAATTCCTTAAGAATAATAGTACTATAGCACCTAATTTATTAAAGTATCAAAATTCATTGTTGATTGATAAAGTATTTGAACATCATATAGAAAAAATAATTGATGAATCCGGTGAAATAAAAGAGAAAGCCAGCCGGAATCTTGCGGACATTCGAAAGCAAATTAGAGAAAAACAAAATTCTCTGGTCAAGTCAATAAACAGCATTATGAAGTCTCTCGATGAACAGGGAATAATTAGAGAGGACTATCTAACTCTTCGCGATGGAAGGATGGTTATCCCTGTTAAATCTGAACATAAAAGACACCTTAGAGGATTCATTCATTCTGAATCTGCCACAGGTCAAACGGTCTATATTGAACCTGAACAAACACTTGAACTGAATAATGAAATAGTTACACTTGGATTTGCTGAAAAAAGGGAAATTGAAAAACTGTTAAAAGATTTAACGAAACTGGTTGGTAAAGAAAGCGAAAAATTGCGGGAGTCTTTGGGAACTATTGGGTATATCGATTCTCTTTTCGCACGTGCAAAGTATTCAGTAGAGATTCTTGGAGCTTTCCCATCAATAGATGAAAAAAAGAAATTTCTTGTAAAAGATGGGAGACATCCTTTATTACTCAAAAAGTTAGGTCGGGCTGAAGCGATTCCTCTTGATCTCGAACTGGATAGTGAAAAAGTTATTATAATTACAGGACCAAACGCTGGGGGAAAAACTGTTGTTCTAAAAACTATCGGTTTACTTTCATTGCTTCTCCAGTCGGGTGTACATATTCCGGTACATCCGGATTCCAATTTTCATATTTTTAACAATATTTTAATTGATATTGGTGATGAACAATCCTTAGAGGATGATTTATCAACTTTCAGTTCACACTTAAATAATTTAAAAAATATTCTTTCCAATGCAGGAAATAATTCTCTTGTGCTGCTGGATGAAATAGGAACTGGAACTGATCCAACGGAGGGATCAGCTCTTGCTGCTGCCATATTATTAAAACTGCGGGATAATGGCGCTTTAGTTTTTGCATCAACTCATCACGGTAGTTTAAAGATATTTGCAAACAGCGAAGATAAATTTGTGAACGCCGCGATGGAGTTTGATCATGAGAAGCTTGCACCAACTTATAAGTTTAAACTTGGTATTCCAGGTTCTAGTTATGCATTTGAAATAGCAAGGCGAAGAGGTCTGAACGATAAAATTCTTGAAACAGCTTCTAAATTTATGGATACTGATAAATATAAGCTTGAAGTTTTTCTTTCAGACCTTGAAACTAAATCAAATAAGCTTGAAGCAAAATTAAAAGAAATGGAAATTGAAAATTCCAGGCTTGCAGGTTTATCAAGCTTATATAAAAATAATATTGAACGGCTTGAGAAAGAAAAGAAGGAGATTCTAAAGAAAGCTAAATCAGATGCGGAAGAGTTTCTTAATGATGTGAATAAAAAAGTAGAGAAAGTAATCAAGGACATTCGGGAATCCGGAGCAAAGAAAGAAGTAATTAAAGAATCAAAGAAGATTATAGAAGAACTAAAAAAGAAAACAGAAATACTATATTCTCCGGAAATTGGATTAGAAGCTAAAATAGAAGATTTTAGTATAGGTAGTTTTGTTTCAATTAAAGATACTAAGTCTTCCGGGCAAATAATTCAAATTGATAAAGAAAAAAACAAAGCGATAATTGAATCCGGTACCATTAAAATGCAGGTTGATTTAAGTGATTTATTATTACAAGATTCTACACAAAAAGATAAGCCGGTTACTCATTATCGTAATTATAAATTTCCCGAAAAACAATATAGAATAGATATTAGAGGAAGAAAGCCTGAAGAAGCCGATTTTGAAATTCTTAAATTTATTGACGATTCTTATATGACAGGACAGGAGCGTGTTGAAATTTTACACGGAAAAGGTACCGGTGTATTAAAAAAGACTGTTAAGGAGATTCTTGATAGACATGAAAAGGTAAAGAATTATTATTTTGCACCAATCGAATTTGGCGGAGAGGGTATTACAATAGTCGAATTAAAGTAGAGAACGCTTTGTTTAAAAAAATCTTGATAGCAAACAGGGGAGAGATTGCGGTTAGGGTTATTAGAGCCTGCTGTGAACTCGGAATAAAATCTGCTGCGATTTATTCTGATGCTGACAAAACTTCTCTCCACACACGTTTAGCCGATGAAGGCTATCATATTGGAAATTCTCCTGCTTACGATTCTTATCTCAACAAAGAAAAAATAATAAAACTTGCACTCGAAAGTGGTGCTGATGCAATTCATCCGGGTTACGGTTTCTTTGCTGAAAATTCTGATTTTATAAAAGAATTGGAAAGTAGAAAAATTACTTTTATTGGTCCTTCATCAAAATCTGTTGGTTTGATGGGCAGTAAAACAGAAGCTCGTAAAATAATGGCAAAGAACAATGTCCCAATTGTCCCGGGCACGACCGAATCAATAAAATCTGTTAAGGATGGTCTTAAGATTTCAGAAGAAATTGGATACCCGGTTTTATTGAAAGCATCAGCCGGAGGCGGTGGCAAGGGGATGCGAAGAATAAATTCAGCAAAAGAATTTGAATCGGCATTTGAAGCAACTAAAAGAGAAGCCCTTAAAGCATTTGCTAATGATGATATTTACATAGAAAAATTTATTGAAAATCCCCGACACATCGAAGTTCAGATCTTTGGAGATCAACAAGGTAATTATGTTCATCTATTTGAGAGGGAATGTTCAATTCAACGAAGGCATCAAAAAATAATTGAAGAAGCTCCATCGTCGTTTGTTGATGAAATAACCAGGGAAAAAATAACCTCGGCTGCAGTGAATGCGGCAAAGGCTTGTGATTATTTTAATGCTGGAACAGTTGAATTTTTGATGGATGCTCAGAAGAATTTTTACTTCCTGGAAATGAACACAAGACTTCAGGTTGAGCACCCGGTAACTGAGATGATAACAGGTCTGGATTTAGTAAAGGAGCAGATATCAGTTGCCTTTGGGAATGAACTCTCGTTTAAGCAAAATGATCTAAGGATCAATGGTCATGCATTGGAATGTAGAATTTATGCAGAAGATTCTTTTAATAACTTTCTTCCTTCAACAGGACCCATCCTAAGTTATTCACCTCCTTCCGGACCCGGCGTGAGGGTTGACTCAGGCTTTGATAACGGTTCACAAATAACTGTTCATTATGATCCATTAATTTCTAAACTTGTTTGCTGGTCTGATACGCGACATTCGGCAATTAACAGGATGATACGGGCTCTTTCAGAGTACACTATCGGTGGATTAATTACAAATATTTCTTTCCTGAAAATAATAATCGACCATCCCTTTTTTAGAAAAGGGGATATCAATATTAATTTTCTTAATGACGAATTTATGAGAAGTATAAAGAATTTCGAGAATAATAAAGAGCTTAAAGAAATTGAAAAAGTTGCAGCTATATTTGCCGCTGTTTTAAAGTCAAATTCTTCTGTTAACAATCTAAAAAGTAATCATACAGAAAAATTCAATTTATGGCAGGAGCAACTGTATGAATGATTTCGTTGTAAGCATTAATGGCACAAAGTTGAATATAAAAGTCGTGAACAATAATGAACTGATTTTAGAAGGGATAAATTATAATTATGAACTAATTCCTGTTTGCAATAACTCATACTTTTTAAAATTAAATAACAATGTAGTTGAACTAACATCTGAAAAGCTAAATAGCGATTCATTTAAAGTACTCTTAAAAGGAAATTATTTTGACGTGACAGTCAGGACTTCTTTGCAGGAGAGGGCAGTTAAGTTGCTTGAGAATTCCGCGGTCTCGCAACATCATCATATGGATGTGAAAGCGCCAATGCCAGGATTAATTTTAAAAATAAGAAAAAAAATTGGTGAACAAGTCGAACAGGGAGAATCTGTTATAATTCTGGAAGCTATGAAAATGGAGAACGATCTAAAAGCCCCGGCTTCGGGGACTATTGAAAATATTTTTGTAACAGAGGGTTCAGCAGTGGAGAAGGGAGTTATTCTTTTCTCAATTGGATAGATATTTTCTTTAATTAACTTATTCTATAAACTTTCGAAGGAGGGATTCTTTTGAAAAAATTCTTCTACATTACCTTGTTGATGCTCGGAGTAATCCCGGGTATCTTGCTGGCAGGAGGCTTCCAGTTAAATGAGCATGGAGCAAAACCCATGGGACTTGGAGGCGCATTTACGGCAGTTGTTAACGATGCCTCAGCCGTTTACTGGAACGGTGCGGGGTTAAGCTATCTGGAAGGCACTAATCTTCTATTAGGTGCAGCTATTATTGGACCCAGCACATCTTTTAGAGGCGTTACACCTGCAGTTGACAAATCTAATATGATTAGCCAAACATTCTTACCTCCTCATTTTTTTGCTTCTCATAAAATTTCTGATGCTTTTTCGGTGGGACTCGGAGTATCAGTGCCATTCGGTCTTGGTACTAAATGGAATCAAAATTGGGTTGGAAGGTACCTCGCTGTTGAAACAGAATTGCAAACAATTTCTGCACCTCTTGTAGTTTCCTGGGCTATATTGGAAAATCTTTCGATAAGCATTGGTGGTTCTTTTAGCTTTGCGGATGTTACCATAGCACAGGCAAATTCTCAAACTCCATTTGTAGGGGATGCTTTTATTACGCTCAAAGGAGATGATAAATCAGCATTTGGTTATAATGCAGGAATTATGTGGAAGCCTGTTAAGGAATTATCAATTGGTGCTTCCTTCAGAAGCGAAGTAGATTACGAATTTGAAGGTACCGCAACAGCAACCGGAGCTGAGCAGTTAGCAGCATTACTTCCCAAAGGTAATATATCTGCTAAGCTTACTACACCAATGAACATACAGGGCGGTATTGGTTACAGAGTGATCGAACAGCTTCAGCTTTCAGCAGACTTTCAATGGGTTGGCTGGTCAAGCTATGATGTACTAGCTGTAGATTTTGAAGATCCTGCTTACGATGATATTTCTCGTCCCAGAGATTATGAAGACACATACGCAATCAGATTTGGTGCAGAGTATTTTCTCAACGATCAATTATCTTTTCTTGGTGGAGTCTATTTTGATAAAATGCCGGTTCAACCTGAATACTTAAGCCCGTCGTTACCCGATGCTGATAGACTAGGATTTAGCATTGGTGCAGATGCAATGATTACTGAAAATTTTGGATTTGGTGGCTCGTACTTGTTCATAAGATCAGCTGAACTAACTGTAACAAACTCACGGGAAATTTATACTCCTTACGATGAAGGCAATGAAGGTTCTGCTTCCAGATTTAACGGCACTTATAACTCCTATGCCAATTTATTCTCATTCAGTTTCTATTATAAATTTAATTAACGAGAGGAGCAATAATATGAAAAAGATATTAATCGCAATTTTAATAACGGCAAGTATCGTTCTCCTTTCAACTTCTTGTGATGAGTATAACGAATTAACTTCTCCAGTCGTAAATACTGGTAGTGCAGATTTCACAAGATTTGTTTCCATTGGTAATAGTTTAACTATGGCTGAGCAATCATCATCAGTTTATGAAGCAAGCCAGATGTATTCATTTGGAAAATTAATAGCAAACCAGGTAGGAACAACCTATGAGCAAGCTATTTTTAGCGATCCCGGAACTGGAGATAGGCTCGAAATTAGGTCTATTGATTTAGTTAATGGTTCAGCAGAGATAGTTGTAAATTCAGAAACCGGTTCTCCGACAAACCTTACATATCCAGCTCCATACAATAACCTTGGTGTAAAAGGAGCTTTTCTTACGGATGTTTTGAATGCCAGAGATGCAAATAGTTGTTATACTGCGAATTTTGGTGTACCAAATCCACTCTTTGAAGCTGTACTGAGAGGATTAGGCACTCAGTTGGAACTTGCCATGGCTCAGCAGCCAACATTAGTAACCTTATGGATAGGTAATAATGATATTTTAGCTTTCGCTACTCGTGGTGGTCTCTTTCCAATTACGGATGTTCAACAGTTTGCTGCTAACTATAAGACCATTCTTGACAACCTGCAAGCTGTAGGCGCACAGGTGGTAATGGCTAACATTCCTGATGTTAAGAATATTCCATTCTTTAAAACTGTTGGACCTGGAATAGGAGCAAGCTTGCAAGCGAATCAGATTCCGGGGATGGTTTATAAGACCACTAGTGGTATTGGTCAGGCAACAGTAAATGACCTATTCAATCTTAATGTTCTTATTTTGTTAACCGGTTCATCGGCTGCATCTCTAATCGGAGACGTTACAGGTGCTTATTACACACTAAACGGAATTCCGCCTCCGCCAGGTGTAAACACTGCATTTCCTTTTGGCTTAGCCCCCGAAAATCCTTGGCCAAATAATTTGATACTTGATCCTGCTGAAATGGCAATTGTAGATCAAATTGTTTCAGCATATAATGGTATTATTGATGCTGAAGCAACTTCAAGAGGATTCGAAGTTGTGGATATTTATAGTT
>JBATIA010000233.1:0-8700 GCA_049667415.1 Ignavibacteriaceae bacterium | reverse complement strand
CTCTTTAATTTTTGTATAATCTAATAATTCCGAGTGAACATACTGTTGTGTGATTGAAATATTTTCTCCAATCATAGTGTCAATGTTTTTAAAATTATCATTATTCATTTCATTTAGAATAATTCTTATTGCTTTTGTTGACTCTTCATTAAATATGTCTATACATGCTTTCTTATTTTGTCTTTCATATTCAAGAATATTACCTATTGGAGAAGTAACACAAATCTTTTCAGGATACTGGCATATGATTGCAAAATTTTTTTTATAGATGTAATCCCAATCTTTACTCTTCATTGTTTCAACGATTACATTTTCTGTTATTACAAAAAAATCTTCTTCCGCATTCTTCAATAATTGGTTTAATTCTGGTTTTCTTAAAAAATTTACATCAAGGACAAAAAAGTTATTATCAATAATCATTTTTCACTAAATACTTATAACTATTAATTATATTGTAAACCTTTTGTCACTGGTAATTAACAAACTGAACAGGAAAATCAAGATCAGCTTCTTTTACTTTTTGAATAACAGTCTGAAGCTCATCTTTCTTTGCACCCTGCACTCTTATTTTTTCATCCATTATTTGCGAGTTCACTTTCAGTCCAAGGTCTTTAATCATCTTTGTAATTTTCTTCGCGTTGTCTTTTGAAATTCCGCTTTGCAAAGAAATTTTTTGCTTCAGTCTTCCGCTCGCTGCAGGTTCGGGTTCATCCATCTTCATTACTTTTATTGACAAACCGCGCTTAATAAATTTTGTTTGAAGAATATCAATTGACTGCTTGCGTGAGTAATCGTCTTTTGTGTTGATATTAATAATCTTGTCTTTTTTATTCAGCTCGAGTTCAGTTGCTGAATCTTTAAGATCGTATCTTTGGTGGATTTCCTTACTTGCCTGGTTAATTGCGTTATCCACTTCCTGAAAGTCAATTTCAGAAACAATATCGAATGATGAATTTTTTGCCATTAAAATCTCCTTTAGTTTAAAGTAAAACTAATTTTTCACTTAATAAATAATTAGGAGGTGATTTACCTTCCACTTAATTTTTCCCGTCCTCAAACAAAATTTTATTTAAGAATTTAATTTCAAAACAAATGCCTCCTTTTGAAAATACCTGGCTGCCATTTATCTACCTCTACGGAGTCGGTGGATTATTTTTCTTAACCGGTATGATTCTTATCCGAAAAACGGGTGCTATAGATTTTTCTAAAAAGCGTCATGTTTACTGGTACAAAGTTATGATTTTCGGGTTTATTTATTTTGTAATTCTTCATGCACTTCTAATCTTAGCCGCACTTTACCTTTAATTTATGCAAACATATCATAGCATCGGAACTTCGGCTGATTGGATTGTAATGATTGTTTACTTTATAGCAATCATGCTATTTGGCAGTTACTTCAGCAAATATAACAGAACTACTACTGATTTCTTCTTTGGCGGACGAAGATTTGCTTGGTGGCTTATTGCCATGTCTATAGTTGCAACCGGTGTTGGAAGTCATAGCTTTATTAAATACTCAGCAAAAGGATTTGAAGCCGGCTTCTCTTCAACAATGACTTATTTGAATGATTGGTTTTTTATGCCGTTCTTTTTATTCGGTTGGCTGCCAATCATAGTTTATACAAAGATTAGATCAATCCCCGAGTACTTTGAAAAACGATTCAGCCCTGTCACCAGGTTCCTTGCAACAATTTTACTTTTGCTTTATATGATTGGATATGTTGGAATCGGTTTTCTAACGATGGGCAAGGCTATACTTCCGTTGCTTCCACAAAGTTTCAGTTTATTCGGAGCGGAAATTCACATTACCCTGATGGGTTTGGTTTCTATAATTGCAATCATAACAGGGATTTATATAACCTTTGGTGGGCAGACTGCTGTAATATTCACTGACTTAGCACAAGGTTTTATTTTAATCTTTGCGGGGTTGCTGGTTTTCTTCCTGGGTATTTCCTATCTCGGTGGATTTGATACATTCTGGAATTTATTGCCGACGAGCTGGAAATTACCTCTGGCAAATTTTAACGATCCCCCCGGTTTTAATTTTGTTGGAATTTTCTGGGAAGATGGAATTGCCGGTTCAATAGGTTTCCTGTTTATGAATATGGGATTGATAATGAGATTTATGTCTACAAAAAATGTTGATGAAGGAAGAAAAGCTGCAGCATTTAATATTTTATTTATGCTTCCAGTCTCTGCTATAGTTGTTGGAAACGCTGGTTGGATTGGCAAGGCAATTTCAGTAATTAACCCTGACTTCATCAGTCCGTCTACCAACCCTGATTCAATATTTGTATTAGTTTCAAATATTGTTTCTCACCCGGGTGTATTTGGATTTATAATGGCTGCATTAACTGCTGCACTTATGTCAACAGTAGATACATTGCTCAATGCAACTGCCGCAATTTATATAAATGATGTTCATCGACCCATAAAGAAGTGGATGAAAAAAATCTCACAGTCCTGGCAGCAAGAGGACAGAGAGGAACTCGTAGCAGCTCGAATTGCATCCGGAGTATTCACACTGTTGGGGGTCCTTGCCGTTATTCCCTTTAGCACATTCCCAACGGTTTATGAAGCCCATGGATATTTTCATTCAACTCTCACTCCCCCGCTAGTCGTTGCTATATTTATGGGAGTATTTTGGAAAAAATTCACGCCCGCTGCTGTGATGTCCACATTAATTGGGGGTGTTGCATTCATGGTTGTCGGTATGTACTATCCTCGTCCGCTAATTGAGTCTTTTGCGCAAGGAACCAAATTCGATGCGGCTCATCCGTACATTTATATAAGTGCTTTGTACAACCTGGTGGTATGCTTAGTGGTGGGTGTTTTAACAGCGCTGACTACCAATACACAAAAGCGGATCATCCAAAATATAAAAGGGAATAAAAATCATAAAACAATAATGGCAATTATTACGGGGCTAGTATTTGTGCTTCTAATCCTTGTCGTTTTCAACATCGGTTCTTTAGTTTTAATGCTGATTATTTCTTTATTGATGACGATACTTATTATCTTGTCTGCAGGCTATTATATAAAATATGATGAGGCTGCAGGTACTGATGGATTAACTGCCTGGTCTATAAAAAGAGCTAAGGAGCTCTTCAAAGGAAGAAAGCTGAATGAAGTCGAAGGAGAGAAAGTGAAAGTAAACTGGAAATTAAAAGTAGGAGAGGACGATACGATTAACTTTTCCAGGGATGATATGCAAAAGATGAAAGCTGAACCGGGTGATCTTGTTTATATTTCCGATGCCCGGAAATATTTAGGCGGATTGAAATCTGTCCATTCGGTTTACGGCGAACCGCACAATGAAGATGGAGTTGTTCACGTCACTGATGAACATCAAAAACAGGGTCTGTTTGTTAAAGATAAAATACTGATTGCAGAAAAGGAGATGTGATATGATAGTAGATAAAATTGAAAATGCAAAGCTTTATTATAATCTTGGAGCGAGAATTAAAAAGGCTTTGGATTACATCCAGCAAACTGATCTGAAAAGCTTAAAGCCTGGAAAGTATGATATTGATGGAGTTAATATTTTTGCGCTGATAAGCGAATATGAAACAAAATCTGAGCCTGAGGGAAACCTGGAGGCACATAAAAAATATATTGATGTTCAATATATAATTGAAGGCGAGGAGTTGATGGGTTACGCACCTCTTGGCAACCAAGAAATCCTAGAACCGTACAAGGAAGAAAACGATATTATATTCTATACGGGAGAAAAAGTGTTCATTAAAGTAACCGAGGGGATGTTTGCAATATTTTTTCCTGAAGATGTTCATATGCCAGGAATTTGTGTTGAGAAAAAATCTCCTGTTAAAAAGCTTGTGATAAAGGTCAAGATGGATTAGTTAACAGATTCATTCCCCTGATTCTGCGGCGTAAATAATTCTGAAACATTCATTGAAAACTGGATTAAATATTCTAGTAATGTTTCTGGAGATTCAAAATTATTCTTAATTATAAGTTTCATTATCTCCCCTTTCTGTTCAAACTTAACTGTTTCTTTATGCTGGTCTAAAATATATCTCATCAATTCAACGAATTTGAGTTTGTAATATTCTTCTTTCGCGCCTTTGGGAAGAATTATGTTAACAACTTTCCTTTGCATAATAATTCTTTCAAAAAGTGCATACGAAGCATAATATCTTAAAGTTGCAACCAGCAAGAGCCTTCTAACTAATGATGGGATTGGTCCGAACCTGTCCTCCATTTCTTCTTTCAGGTCTTCAAGCTCTTCAAGGTTTTTAATTGCATATAAGGCAGTATAAAAATTTAACCTGTCCATTTGCTCGGGCATATAAGCCTCAGGAATTCCAATTTCAAAATATGTATCGAGTGTCGGTTCAGTCTTATCGTCTTTTTGAGGAAGTGATTTGAAAATCTCTTTAAACTCCTGATATTTCAATTCATCAACAGCTTCATCTATTAATTTTATGTAAAGATCAAAGCCTATTTCATTTATAAAGCCAGTTTGCTCTTTCCCTAAAAGATTTCCAGCACCGCGAATTTCCAGGTCACGCATTGACAGATTAAAACCGGAACCAATTTCGGTGTATTCCTCTATTGCCTGAAGTCTTCTCATTGCTTTTTTGGTAAGCCCACTTAGGGTTGGGACAATGAAATAAGCATACGCTTGTCTTGTAGACCTCCCCACCCTGCCTCTAAGTTGATGAAGTTCAGCCAAGCCAAACCTGTCTGCCCTGTTAATTATTATTGTATTCACATTTGGTATATCGATACCAGATTCAATTATCTTAGTTGAAAGAAGCACATCATACTTTTTGCTCAGGAATCCGTGAATAACCTCCTCAAGTTGTGAGGCTTTCATCTGTCCGTGTGCAATTCCGATTTTGACATCAGGAATATGTTTGTTAAGATATCCGGCAAGCTTAACTATCGATTCAACTCTATCGTGTACGAAATAAACTTGTCCGTTCCTTCTCAATTCATTATGTACCCATTCTCTGATTTTAGTAATATCAAAAGTAGAAACGGTTGTATAAATCGGCTGCCTGTTGGGAGGAGGAGTTGCAATGATTGACAGATCGCGTGCACCAAGCAATGAGAGATTTAACGTTCGCGGAATTGGAGTTGCAGTAAGAGCTAACGTATCAACATTTATTTTAAATTCACGAAGCTTCTCTTTTGCAGTTACACCAAAGCGATGTTCTTCATCGATCATAAGTAAACCTAAATCTTTAAACTTTATATCTTTCGATAAAAGTCTGTGAGTTCCGATTACAACATCAACATTACCGACCTCCAATTTTTCAAGTATTTCATTCTGTTCTTTTTTTGTTTGAAATCTTGAAAGAGCAGCAACTCTTACAGGAAATTGAGTCAACCTGTCTTTGAAAGTATTATAATGCTGCTCAGCGAGAATTGTGGTTGGAACAAGTAAAGCAACTTGTTTCCCATCCTGCACAGCTTTGAAAGATGCACGAACAGCAACTTCAGTTTTACCAAACCCTACATCGCCACAAACCAAACGATCCATTGGGTTCACAGCTTCCATATCGAACTTGATTTCGTTCGTTACTTTTTCCTGGTCTGGTGTGTCTTCATAAAAAAAGGATGCTTCCAACTCTTTCTGCCAGATTGAATCAGCACTGAATTGGAAACCTTTAGTAGCTTTTCGTTTTGCGTAAAGTTCTATTAACTCTCTTGCAGCTTCTTTTATTTTCTTTTTTGTTCTGGATTTTCTTTTTTCCCACTCACCACTTCCCAACGTTGACAAAGTTGGTTTAAGATTTTCACTTGAAGAATATTTTTTTACCAGATTTAAATAGTTAAGATTAACGTATACTACCCCACCTTCGTTGTACAGAAGCTTCATCGATTCCTGTTTCGTTTCACCAATATTTATAGTTTGCAATCCTGCATATTTTCCAATTCCATAAATTTCGTGAACAACATAATCTCCGTTTTTAATAGAGGCGAAAGCTTTTGACTTAGATTTTTTATACTTTTTCCTTTCGGAAAATTTTGTGCGGTATGGTTTATTAAATATTTGATAGTCGGTTAATAACAGTATTTTTTCTTTTTGATGAAGAAATCCTTCTTTAACAGGAAGAGTTTCAAGCTTGAGTTTTCCTGATTCAATCAGATCCGCAATCTCTACTTTAAATTCCGAGAGAAGTTCTTTTAAGCGGGAAGTTTGCAGTTCATTTTCAGAGGCTATAACCACGTCAAAATCTTTATCAGAATAATCCTTTAATACTTTAAAAAGAATTTCATAATTGGAGTTGATGGCTGGAACCTGGGAAAAACCAAGTTCAATTCTGCTTTGCGATGTTGAAATTTCTTCTTCGATTATCCATCTCGTCCCTTCTATTTTTAAGAAATCACTATAAGCAAATGGAGGCTGTGTCAGACTTTGATTCTCTTTTTCAACTTGCTTCGGGAATTCATCATCAAGATTGAATTCTTTAATTAGTTCATTTTTCTCATCAATATATTTTCCCCCGGTAAAAATTTTTTGGTGAGTTTGATTTAAGTTCTTTAGTTCAAATGAGGATGCAATAATTATAGGTTTGTCTAAATAATCGAATATTCCGGAGATTAATTCCCCTTCCTGCTTAAGACTTCCTGATAGTGAAACACTTTCTGTTTTTTCAATCGAACGCTGACTTTCAGGATCAAAAAAACGGATTGACTCAAGAAAATCACCATCATATTCTAACCTGACCGGATTTCGCTCACTATAAGACCAGAAATCAATAATAGATCCTCTTGTTGAGAATTCACCAGGGGCTCCAACAAATTTTTCTTTTTCATAATTAAGAAAGTTTAAATATTCTATAAGTTCAGCATAACCAATCTTTTCACCTTGTTGAATTAGAGTTGTAGTTTTCTCAAGTTGTTTTTTATCAGGAAGATTTAGCTTTAAAAGATCGTAAGTTGAAATTAATACGAACTTTTTTTGTTGAGAGATTTTAGTCAATCTTTCCTGAATAGCCTCTGTATTAAATTCTTCAAACAGGATTAACGATCCACCAAGTCCAAGGATGTTAAGTTCCACATTAATTTCTTCTGCACTTTTGGAATCCGGCAGAAGTAAAACAATTTGTCCTTCAGTTTCAAAAAGATTAAGTGCAAGCAACGACTTCGAAACACCATAAAGTGGAGAACAAAATACAACTTTAGAAGATTTCTGCTCCCAAATAAGACCAGACTTTATCTCTTTAAAGTGATCGTGGTTAGTAATTCTATTTAATGATTTTGAATTCATCTGGTAATAAAAAAGGGCTCAAATTGCTTGAACCCTAAGACTGTTTAATGTTAAACTATTATTAATATTGTTTACTTTTGTAATTCAAGCAGAACTAATTTCTTCCCTTTCTGATTTCTTATATTAGAAGGCTTGTAATGTAGCTCGTAAATTGTAGATTTTTTAATATAAGATTTATACTTTAACTCTGCTTTCGTAAATTCATCATCTAAATCGCCACCCTTTATTGCAAACAGAAATGCTTTTTCCTTAATCAAGGGCACCGCGTATCGGAAAAGAATTATAAGAGGCACGGTAGCCCTGCTTACAATAAGGTCGAATGAGTTTCCATGTCTGCTGACAAACTCTTCACTTTCAACACGGTGATTTTCAGCAATTACATTACTAAGCTTTAGTTTATCAATAAAATCTTTAACAGCTTCAACTTTCTTGGATGTTGAATCAACTAAAACTCCCCGGATGTCGGGTCGCATAATTGCCAAGGGTATTCCCGGAAATCCTCCACCAGTACCGATATCCAGGAATTTTGTTACTTTTTCAGGAAGATACTTAGATATATAGGCAGAAATAAAAATATGCTTTTCAACAATTGATTCTATATCTCGCCGTGAAATTAGATTTGTCTTCTTGTTTTTCTCAACAACCAAATGAGCAAAATAGGCAAGTCGTTCGGTTCGGGTAGGTTCGGGATTAAAACCATTTTCCCAGCAAAATAAGTTGAGTTCTTTTAAGTATTGGTCCTGTTTATCGGCCATAAAAAAAATTTTTATTTCTTCAAATATACCAATAAAACAGAAATATCTGAAGGAGTAACACCGGGAATACGGGAGGCTTGACCAATTGATCTGGGTTTAAACCTCTGAAGTTTTTCTCTACTTTCAGCTGATAAAGCTTTTAAGTTCAAATAGTTTAATGTTAAAGGAATTTTATTATCTTCATATCTCTCTAGTTTTGCAATCATCTCTTCTTGTCGTTTTAAATAACCTTCATATTTTAAATCAATTTCAACTTGTTTAAGAGCAGTCTTATCCTCCAACAAAGATCTTATTTCCTCTTGATTGGAGAGACCATCAATAGTTAATAAATCTGCTAAAGAAAGTTCCGGTCTTCGACAAAGGTTTGCAATGGTCTCTGTTGAGTCTATAGTTGACGAACCCTTTAATATTAAAAAATCATTTACATTTTTCGCATGCAGCTTTAAATTTTTACATACCGATATTCCCCTAAAAATTTTCTTCTCCCGAACTTCTACTTTTTCTGCATCTTTTTCATTTATAAGCCCAAAATCTTTTCCGTATTTCATTAATCTTCTATCAGCATTATCCTGTCGTAGCAAAAGTCTGTGCTCAGCACGAGATGTAAACATTCGATAAGGCTCATACGTTGATTTAGTTATTAAATCGTCAATCAGAACACCAATGTAAGCTTCACTTCTTTTTAAAATGAATTCTTTTCTTC
>JBATIA010000232.1:0-2112 GCA_049667415.1 Ignavibacteriaceae bacterium | reverse complement strand
AAAACCAGGTCGTGCAGGATTGCTTTCTCGATTCAAACGACCTCGAACGCGAAAGAGGAATTACAATACTTGCAAAGAATATCAGCATTCCGTATCACGATGTAAAAATAAATTTGATTGACACACCGGGACACGCAGACTTTGGCGGTGAAGTAGAACGTGTTCTTAAAATGGCAGACGGTGTTCTGCTTTTAGTAGATTCGTTTGAAGGACCGATGCCGCAGACGAGATTTGTTCTTGAAAAAGCTCTTCATCTTCATTTGAAACCGATTGTTGTGATAAACAAAATCGACAGACCGGATAACCGTCCTGCAGAAGTTCTTGATGAAATTTATGATCTGTTCATTGATCTCGGAGCAGATGATGCTCAGCTTGAGTTTCCTGTAATTTATGCAAGCGGAAGAAATGGTTGGGCTGTGAAAAATCTTAAAGATGAAAGAAAAGATCTTGTTCCTCTGCTTGAAAAGATTGTTAAAAAAATTCCTCAGCCAAAAGTTGAGAAAGGCACAACGCAGATGCAGATAACTTCTCTTGACTACAATGATTATGTGGGAAGAATTGGTATCGGAAGAGTTTTCCGCGGAACTTTGCGAAAGAATGATTCACTTTGCATCATCAAAAGAAATGGAGATGTTCATCCTGTAACCATCAACCAGCTTTTTGTGTTTGAAGGAATCGCACGGACGGAAGTTGATGAGGTAGTTGCTGGTGATATTTGTGCAATGGTGGGTGTTGAAGATATCGATATCGGTGATACAATTTCGGATGCTGAAAATCCGGATCCGCTTTCAATTATAGATATTGATGAACCGACGATAAGTATGTATTTCACTGTGAATACTTCTCCATTTTATGGTAAGGAAGGGAAGTATGTAACTTCGCGACATCTGAGAGATAGACTTTACAAAGAACTCGAAAAAAATGTTGCGATGCGTTTAGAGGAAACTGGCTCACCGGATACATACAAAGTGTCGGGGAGAGGTTTGCTGCATTTATCTATTCTGATTGAAAATATGCGTCGTGAAGGTTATGAGTTTGCCGCTGGTCCGCCGAAAGTTATTTACAAAGAAATTGATGGAAAGAAAGCTGAACCGATTGAAATACTCGTTGTGGATGTCCCGAATGATTTAACCGGTAAAGTGATTGAGCTTGTCGGACAGAGAAGGGGAGTAATGACAAAGATGGAACAGAAGGGAAGTCTTACTACACTCGAATTCCATATTCCAGCACGCGGACTGATGGGACTGCGAACTCGCATTTTAAATGTCACTGCAGGCGAAGGAATAATGCATCATCGTTTTTATCAGTATGAATTTTTTAAAGGATCAATAGTACAAAGATCGAATGGTGTTCTGATTTCAATGCACGAAGGACAGTCGACTGCGTATGCAATTGATTCATTACAGGATCGCGGTAAATTTTTTATTGATCCGGGTGATGTGGTTTACCGCGGACAAATCGTTGGCGAATACAACAAAGACAATGATATCGAAGTTCATGTTCAACGCGGAAAGAAACTGACTAATATGCGTGCTTCAGGTTCCGATAAAGCAGCAAAGATTGCACCTGCAATAAAATTTACTCTTGAAGAATCACTTGAATATATAAAAGATGATGAGCTTGTTGAAGTAACGCCAAAATCAATCCGGATGAGGAAATTGTATTTAGATCCGACAGATAGGAAACGTTTTAATTTAAAGGCTATGTGATTATTCGTGCATTCGTGGCTGAAGATTTTTTTTGCCACTAATTCACGAATTAAAGCACAACCCGTTTATACTGCAACGATAATTCACCAAAGTTTACAATCAGTCCTAATTTTAATCCGGATACTTTCAGGTAATTAAGGGTTTGTGCGATATGTTCCTCGGCAATTCCAGCCATTCCTTTTACTTCCAGAATTATTTTATCGAATACAACAAAGTCAGCGTAGAACTTATGAGTAAGGATAATGTCTTTATAATTTACTTAGTATTCTTTTTCTCGTTCAAAGGGAATATTATTTTTCCTGAATTCATATTCAAGCGCATCTTTGTAAACAATCTCGAGAAATCCCTTCCCAAGATTATTATGCATTTCCATACACAATCCGATAATCTTAAACGATTCTTC
>JBATIA010000231.1:0-1949 GCA_049667415.1 Ignavibacteriaceae bacterium | reverse complement strand
GAGAATACGTTCTTAAATTAACTTAAACGGAGAAACTCTTTTAATGGATTATATAATTTATTTTGCGATTACAATAGGAATACTTGTTTTCATTCACGAGCTAGGACATTTCCTTGCCGCCAAGATGACTGGGATGCGTGCAGATGTGTTTGCTATAGGATTTGGGAAAAGACTTTTCGGATATAATAAGAAAACAGGCTTTACTTTTGGTGATCTTCCAAAAGATTTTGATGGTGAGGGAAATACTGATTACAGACTTTCTATGCTTCCTCTTGGCGGTTATGTGAAGATTCCGGGAATGGTCGATGAAAGTTTTGATAAGGAATTTATAAACAAAGAACCACAACCATATGAGTTCCGTTCAAAAAACTTCTGGCAGAAAACTTTTGTTATTACTGCTGGCGTCATAATGAATCTTCTTCTTGCAATTCTAATTTTCTGGGGCGCAAACTTCTTTAAAGGTAAACCTGTTACTCTTACAACGACGGTTGGTTATGTTAAAACTGATAGTCCTGCAGATTCACTTGGCTTTGAAAAGGGAGATGTAATTCAAGCAATCAATGGAGTTGCAGTTGAAAATTGGGATGCTATCAGAAATGAAATTTATATCAACACTATCGGAGAAGACCTAAACATAGCGGTTTTACGAAACGGTGTTGAAGAAAATCTACTAGTTCCTCGTAAATCAATTCCTGACATTGAAAAGAAAGGCGAATTAATAAGGCCGGATGGATACAGACCTTATGTGGTTGAAGTAATTAATGACTCGCCTGCTGAAACTGCCGGACTTCTCTCGGGTGATATTATTCTTTCAATCAACGGAGAAAATCTTGCTAGCTCATCAGAATTTATTGAAATCGTTTCACAAAGTGCGGGAGTACAACTTAATAGCCGAATAGTAAGAAGCAGTGATACTTTGGATTTAGCTGTTATTCCCGGAAGTGATTTAAAAATAGGGATATCAATAAACGACATTTTCGAGGGTAAATCTGAATTTAAAACTTATGGGTTTTTTGAATCATTTTATGGTGCCGGCGCTGATCTTATTAATCTTACAAAAGTAACGTTTAGTGTTGGCAGTAAAGTAATCACCGGTCAGGTTGAATTTGGAAAAGCTTTTGGCGGACCGGTACGTATTGCACAGCTTGCAGCAAAGTCTGCCGATGTAGGTTTCGAGAGCTTTCTTTTCTTCATCGCGGTGCTAAGTCTTAGTCTTGCGTTGATAAACATTATGCCCTTCCCTGTTCTCGATGGTGGGCATTTACTGATGATAATTATCGAAACTATCGCGAGAAGAGAAATACCTGTTAAAGTGAAAATTGCAATTAACAATACTGGATTCGTTTTACTGTTACTCCTGATGGCATTTATAATTTATAACGATATACTTTCGTTGTAAAACAATGCTCAATTAAATAAAATAGACAGCAGGTTAAACCCTCTCATCATTTTATATTACCTGCTGTAAAAATTAATCCGCCACTCCTCCATATACTCAATAAGTTTCATCAGAAAAATGAGCCCCGTATAGAAAACGGGGCTTGTTTGTCCCGGAAAGACAGAGTTGAGTTAAATTTACCTTAACCCCGAATAAGTTTATATTTGATGCGAAGAGAGAAAAAAATATCTTTGGTTTTACAGGATTCCGTGGAAGGGCAGCATTTTGCAAAAGAAATGAAATTAAACCGGAAACAAATATATTGGATCAGCCAGATCACCGGCTGGTTTTCTTTCGTTGGAATAAATCTTTTCATCATTTCATCTTATGAAGAGGTTACCTGGCAGAGAATTCTTGTCTGGATATTTCTTGGTCTTCTCGGTATAGTCTTTACACATATTCTTCGCGGAATAATCCGAAAATATAACTGGCTAAATCTTCCTCTTAAAAACACAATCCCAAGAATACTCACATCAAGTATAATTGCGGGAATGATTATTTACGCTTTGGT
>JBATIA010000230.1:0-2638 GCA_049667415.1 Ignavibacteriaceae bacterium | reverse complement strand
GGGCTGATATTACAAGTAAAAACCCGGATAAAGTTGAGAAGTATTTAAACAACTATGAAATAGTGATGAAGAAAGTTCTTGAGGTAAAAGAAAAAGATAAGCTTCGTGAATTTCAATCGCCTGTAAGCGGAGAAGTTATTATGCAAGTATGTAGTTTAAAGCCATCAAAAAAAGTAGGAGAAATCAAAACGGAAATTGAAGAAGCTATTCTTGACGGCATAATTGGTAATAATTATGAAGAAGCGTACGACTACCTGCTAAAAATAAAAGACCAAATCCTTAAGGATTAATTTTAACTATAATTTGAGTCTTAACCCTAACAAATAAGTTTTGTCATTTAGCATAACTTCATTATTTCTAATCCCAAGGAAAAAATCAACCGGAATTTTATCTTTGGCTTTTCTAAATTGTTCGCTAACTGAATTTATATTGTTCGACGCCGAATATATCAATCGGGAATTGATGGATGCAGTTGTATCCGATTTATCCTTACTATCTTTTTTTACAAATAGTGCGTAAGCGAGGATTCCCGCTATCAACAAACCCCCGGCTACATAAATAAACGTATTGTCATTATTATTTGATGTTTGATTACTGCTACCTCCACCGCCGCCAATATCATCAAAAATCCTCAAATTGTTTTGGGCGAAGGTTTCACCAGGAATAGAAACTAAGGATAAAATCAGCACAAGCGTTAAAATATAAAAGGAAAATTTCATTATAGCCTTCACTCATTTACCTCTAATTTGTTAGCCTTAATATACCGCATTTTGAATAAAATATTCAAGTAATGAATTGTACCCGGTAATTTTCGTCACTTAATTTATAATTACACGCAATATGACCGGGTATAAATAACCGAATATGTAGTTATAAGACCGCTTGTAAAGTTAAATAATAATAGTCAATGACATATAATATTTTTGTAAGAGGATTTACAGATTCAGAAAAAATTGTGTAACATTGTATGCTTTCTAACTGTCTAATTTCAATAAAAAGAAAAATAAACCGGAGAAAAGAATGCGATTAACTATCCTTATCTTGTTTATATCATTGGTGTCGGCTAGCATCATTGCTCAGGAAAAACTTACTCTTGACAAAGCTATAGGAATAGCGTTACACAAAAATTCAACTTTATTAAAGAGTTCAAGTCAAATTGAAGGTTATGAGTCTGGCGTTCAGGCAGCATACGGAAATTTTTTACCGACCCTGGGTGCAAGTGCTGGTTGGCAATGGTCAAAAACTGATCAGCAAGGATTTTTTGTTGATCAAGTTACTGGTCAGGTAATTGAAGGTGGTCAGTCCATTCAAAGACGATCATACAACATAGGATTAGGTTCTAACTGGACCTTATTTGACGGGCTTTCGAATTTTGCCTCTCTGTCTCAAAGTCAAAATGATCTTGAATCTGCACAATATTATTTAGAAAGAATTAAACAGGATATTGTTTTTCAGACAATGTCGCTTTACTATGATATAGTTTATACCGAGCAGCTTCTCAAGGTCAAGAAGGATGATTTGAAATGGAATGAGAAAAATCTGGAGACAATAAGAGAACGAAACAGACTCGGAGCTGCAACTCTAGCTGATGTTTACCAGCAGGAGGTTGCAAAAGGTAATGCTGAACTTGAATTAATACGAACAGATAATAATCTCCAGACCGCTAAGAAAGATCTGTTGTTTTACCTTGGCATAGATGTGCTGGAGGAATTTGAATTTGCTGATTCACTAACTGTAAATGAAGAAAAAATCCTTAACACTGATCTAATAAAGGATTATGAAAATATTACTGAGCTTGTTGATCAGGCTTTAAATCAGAGGTTTGATTATAAATCTGCTTTGTTAAATTTAGAAAGCGCAAGGAGTGGGGTAACTATTGCTGAATCGGGTCACTGGCCATCATTAAATGCAAATGGGGATTATTCCTGGTTTGGGAATAGTATTGATGAAGTTGATAAAAACAAAAATCTTCAATTTGGTTTATCACTCAATCTGCCGATATTTCTTGGATGGTCCGTTAGCAACCGTGTTCAGCTAGCTGAAGTTCAATCCAAAATATCTGGTATAGAACTAAGTGATCTTGAAAGAGATATAAAGAGACAAATAAAAACCAACTATCTTAACCTGCAAGCTGCTCAGAAGGGTCTGGTTGTAAGTGAAAACAACATTTCCGCAGCACGAGAAAATCTTAAAATTGAGGAAGAAAAATATGCCTTGGGTTCCGGCAAATTGCTGGATGTCTTAATTGTAAATTCACGTTATACTAACGCACTTACTGACCTTCTTAATTCACAATTTGCTTATATAGTGTATAGTCAGCAGCTTAAATACAACCTTGGTGTATTAGACTATAAAGAATTCGAACAATAGAATCTATAGGAGATAAATAGAATGCCAAATGGTAAAAGAAAAAAATCGAAGAAAAAACTTTTCATTTTCGGTGGATTAGGTCTTTTAGTCCTTATCCTTATTGTTGTTGTACTAGCCGGTGGTAGCAAGGAAAATATTATTCTTGTACAATCGGAAAAGATTCAAAAAAGAAGTATTACTCAAACCGTTACAGCTACAGGTACAATTAATCCGGAATTCAAAGTAGTCATAACACCTGAAGTTACGGGGGAGATCATAAGTTTGCCTG
>JBATIA010000229.1:0-2351 GCA_049667415.1 Ignavibacteriaceae bacterium | reverse complement strand
ATTTTTAAGTAATGATGGTCATCAGCCTTCTTTTTATATAATCTTTTATAAAAATCAATTACTGTAGTTGATGCAAGTGCATTCAGTTCAGCGGAAGTTGATGACATTGATGCAGATAGAATAGCAGCAATTAGCAATCCTACAAATCCAATAGGTAAAAAGTTTATGATGAACGAAAGGAAAATATAATTAGTATCATTTGTATCAGCGGCAGGATCTGATTTTTTAATCACCTCAGTTGCTTTAAGTTTTAATTCATCAGCTTTTTTTTGAGTCTCGACAATTTTATCTGTTTGCAGATTAATTAGATCTTCATCTTCCTGATCAATTGATGAAATCAGTTTCTTTAATTCTACTTGCTTGCTTGCATGAAGTTCTTCATACTCTTGTTCGATCATTTCATATTCGGTTTTATAAGAACCGGATTTAACACTCGCCTCTTCAACAGGATTAAAAAATAATGGAGGAGTTACAAATTGATAGAATACAAATACCATCGCGCCGATAAATAAAATGATAAACTGCATAGGTAACTTTACTATTCCATTAGTTAGCAAACCTAACCTGCTTTGAGTAACTGAACTGCCCGCAAGATATCTTTGAACCTGGGATTGATCCGTTCCGAAATATGAGAGCATCAGAAAAGTACCGCCTATTATCCCGGACCAAAATGTGTATCGGTTACTCAAGTCGAAAGTAAAATCAATTGCATCAAGCTTTCCCATCTTACCGGCAATGTATGTCGCATCGATTAATGAGATATCTTCTGGCATAAGCATCATCAAAACAATAAAAGCCGAAAACATTCCAACAGTAATAATTATCATTTGCAGAAAATGAGTCTTGTTTACGGCAACAGTACCACCGACCGTTGTGTAAATGATTACCATCGCTCCAACAATAATTATGGTGATATTCATTTCCCATCCTAAGATGACTGATAGAATTAAGGCAGGTGCATAAATAGTAAATCCAGCAGCCAGTCCACGTTGTGTTAGAAATAGTGCGCTGCCCAACATTCTGTTTTTTAAGTCAAATCTCTTTTCAAGATATTCATAAGCTGTGTAAACATTTAATTTATTGTAAATCGGTATCGCTGTTACACATAATATTATCATTGCGATTGGTAAGCCGAGATAAAACTGAACGAAACGCATTCCGTCAACATAAGCTTGCCCGGGGGTGGATAGAAATGTGATGGCGCTGGCTTGAGTGGCCATAATGGATAGTGCAACTAACCACCATTGAGAAGTTCTTCCTGCGCGAAGGTAAGTATCAACGTCGCTGGTATTCCTGGATTTCCAGGTTCCGTAAAAGACTACAAAACCTATAAAGCCGCACATTACAACCCAGTCAAGTGTTGTCATTCAAATACCTTCGTGAATATATAGAACAGAAGAACCAGTAGAGTTAGGTTTACTAATACAAGACCGTAAACATTTCTCCATCTCCCTAAAAAGGGTGGGGGAGATTCTTCTTTATCTTTGATTAATTCTGATTCGTTACTCATTTATACCGGCAGAAATTAAGTTGATAAAAAGTTTATATGCTCCCTCTACACCTTCAGGTAATGCCCGGAAGAATGATAATCCTGTGTAAATAAAATTTCCTTTACCATACTTTGCGAAAAGTAATGAACCTCTTGTCGTTCTTTCGCCAGTGTCATTCATCTCCAGTAAAGGCATAAAATTTTCATCCCATTCATTTGGGAAGTACAATCCTCGTTCCTGAATCCATCCACTGAAATCATCTTGATTTATTTTATAGGGATAATTTAGAATGTGATTATCTTTATTTAGAATTGTAACAGGTGAATCCTCTTCTGTAATCCGATCTCTGGAAATTTTTAATTTAAAAGGTGAGGGATCAGTAATTAAATTACCTAAAGTATTGTACTGAACCAGTAAGGTGCCACCTTCCTCAACATATCTTAACAGGTTCTGTCGATCTGTTCCAAGCCTTTCATTAGTATTATAAGCGCGGATACCTGTTATAATGACATCATAATTTTTCAGCAGCTCAGGAGTAAGCGGTTCTTTATTAAAAACATCGACATTAAATCCCAGATCCTTAAGTAAGTCAGGTATCTTATCTCCGGATCCAATGATATAAGCAATGTTATTAACTGTTTTTTTCTGCAAGTCAAGCTTGAGAATTTTTGTTTGAGCAACTGGCAGGATTGTCTGAGGTTGGATATGTGGATAGTCAAGGGTCACGAGACCTTTGGATAATACCTTGCTATCAATTTCAATCTCAGCTTTAACGATTGTACTATGTGAATTACTCTCTGGACTGATATAAAATTTAAATTCTTTTTCTTCTCCCTTAGAAAAGAATTCAAAGCCATAAAA
>JBATIA010000228.1:0-2303 GCA_049667415.1 Ignavibacteriaceae bacterium | reverse complement strand
TTATACACCAACTGAAGACCAGCTAAATTCTTTTTGTAACCTTTTGGGTGAAGATTCCGAATTTGGTCAACACATAAGAGAGCTTGTGCAGAACAATCCTGATGTATTGATCGGTCCTGAACTAAGAACTTACAGACTAGCGTGCGCAACTACAGGCGAGTATACAATCTTTCATGGTGGAACAGTTGCACTTGGACTTGCAGCAGTTGTAACAGCGGTAAACAGGGTTACCGGTGTTTATGAAAATGAAGTTGGCGTAAGAATGGAATTAATTCCTAATAATGATTTAATTATTTATACAAACCCAAGCACAGATCCATATACTAATAATGATGGATTTGCGATGCTTGCTCAAAATCAAACAAATTTAGATGCGGTTATCGGAACTGCAAATTATGATATAGGACATGTCTTTAGTACAGGCGGCGGCGGTGTTGCCTATCTTGGAGTAATCTGTCAAGCTGGATTTAAAGCCAGAGGTGTAACCGGTTTACCACAACCAATCGGTGATCCATTTTATATAGATTACGTTGCTCATGAAATGGGACATCAATATGGTGGCAACCATTCATTCAACGGTAATGCAGGAGCCTGCAGCGGCGGAAATAGAAATGCCGCAACAGCTTATGAACCTGGCAGCGGAAGTACAATTATGGCTTATGCAGGTATTTGCGGAAATCAGAATTTGCAGAACAACAGTGATGATTATTTCCACAATATTAATTTTGTTGAGATTGTGAACTACACAAACAATGGTAATGGAAATTCCTGTGCAGTAATTACTCCAACAGGCAACGGTGAACCGACAGCAGTTGTCCCGGCTGGTGGATTTACTATTCCAATCAATACTCCATTTATGCTTGTTGGATCAGGAACTGATCCTGATGGTGATCCGTTAACGTATTGTTGGGAAGAATGGGATCTCGGACCAGCAGGTCATCCGAACAGTCCATCAGGTAATGCACCAATTTTCAGATCATTTGACCCTGTTGATGTACCTTACAGATATTTTCCGAAACTCACGAACATTTTGAACAACTCACAGACAATAGGCGAGATATTACCAAGCTATTCCCGCACATTGACTTTCAGGTTAACTGTACGGGATAATCGCGCCGGAGGAGGCGGAGTTGACTATGCACAGATGCAAGCAATTAATGTTACAAATACTGCCGGACCTTTCCTTGTTACTCAGCCAAACACTGCAGTTACATGGCAGGGAAATACAAATCAAACAGTAACGTGGGATGTTGCAAATACTAGTGTTGCGCCTGTTAATGTAACGGAAGTAAATATTCTTCTTTCTATAGACGGAGGACAAACATTTACTGAAGTCTTAGCTTCAAATACACCAAACGATGGCTCTGAAGATATTTTTGTTCCGAATCTTCCAACAACACAGGCTAGAATAAAAGTTGAAGCTGTAGGAAATGTTTTCTTTGATCTTTCAAACACCAATTTTACAATTGAAGATTTTATCCCTGTTGAGCTGACAGCATTCTTTGCTTTGTCAACTGAAAAAGGAATTCTTCTAAAGTGGACTACTGCTTCTGAAAGTAACAACTCAGGCTTTATGATTGAAAGAAGCTCAGATAAAATTACTTTTGGTGAGGTATCATTTGTAAATGGCAAAGGAACAACCACCGAAGTAACTGATTACGAATACACCGATAATATCTCCAGAGCAGGAAAATATTATTACAGGCTGAAGCAGATCGACTTTGACGGAACTTTAACTTATTCAAACATTATAGAATCTGAAATTAATGGACCGGATGTATTCAATCTTTCACAGAACTATCCAAATCCGTTTAATCCCTCCACTATAATAAAATTCTCATTGCCGGTTGATTCACAAGTGAGGATTGAACTCTTCAATACACTTGGAGAAAAAGTTGATGAACTAACCAATCGTGACTACAGCATTGGCAATCACGAGATAAACTTCGACGCTTCAAAACTTTCAAACGGAGTTTACTACTACACAGTTAATGCAAACGGAATTGATGGTAGCAATTTTTCTTCAACAAAGAAAATGGTTTTGATGAAATGATGACCTGGTTGTCATCCTGATACCGCAACTGCAGGAGAAGGATCTGACTTATTATAATTACGAGCCCCAAAAAAACTTTGGGGCTTTTTATTGTTTGCTAATTACAAATCGATAGTTTTTGACTTTGATTAAAAATTAAATCAAGTTTCGGTCAGAAATATTTTTCTACTCCGAGAGCGTTAGATTTTCTGAGTTGAGTTACTGAATATTTCCTGAATCAACATACCGAAAAACTCTCCCGAAGCAGAAG
>JBATIA010000227.1:0-6050 GCA_049667415.1 Ignavibacteriaceae bacterium | reverse complement strand
ATGCTTTTTAATGAGTGAGTATATGTTGGAAAACTTAAAGATCCCCGAATACCTGAGATCTGAATTTGTAGGCGAGCTTCAACTGAAGGGGAAGCAGAAGAAAGTAAAAATATATGGGCTAAAGGGTATTGCTGACGATTTACAATAATTTTAACTCAGCCATAATCCAAAGATCAGTCTGAAGAAAAAGAAGTCTGAAAGAAGAAATCAATATGAAGAGAAAAGATAATAAACCTCCCTATGCAATTTCTCATAAGGGTATGCGATTTCATCATATTGGTATACCAACAAATGAGATAAAACCGAACGAAAAATATCTAGAAGACTACAAACTTTTTGTATCAGGCTTTGATACAAGTGAATATGGAATCGAGTGGATGCGTTTTGAGGATGATAGCCCTATTAATGAAATAATAAAAAGAATTCCCCACGTTGCATTTGAAGTAGAAAATCTGGATGCTGCTGTTAAGGATAAATTTTTAATCGGAGAAATAAGTTCGCCTTCAAAAGGAGTAAGGGTAGCGATGATCCTGGAGGATGGGGCACCAATTGAGTTTTTAGAATTTGAAAAGGTGTCATAGTCTTCACCAAAGAATTATATGTGCATAGAAATAAATAAAAGTATTTTTAAATCATTCCCCGAATTTAAGAGTGAGAGACTTCTCTTCCGTAAAATTTTATTGAACGATGCAAAGGATATACTTCTCATCAGGTCTAATGATGATGTTATGAGATTTATGGATGTCCCCAGACATAATTCTATCAGCGATTCAGAAAAGCTGATTCAATTAGTTGAGGAATCATATAACAAAGAGGACGGAATAAACTGGGCAATTATTGAAAAACACTCAAATAGTTTTGTTGGTTACTTCGGATTCTTTCGTATAATTCCCGAACATTGCCGGGCTGAAATCGGGTATGCACTTAAACCTGAATTCTGGGGAAAAGGATATATGTATGAAACAATAAACAGCATGGTAAGGTTTGGTTTTGAAAATATGAACCTTCACAGCGTCGAAGCGAATGTTAATCCACTAAATGAAAGTTCTAAGAAAGTGCTCGAACGAATTGGCTTTAAGAAAGAAGCTTATTTCAGGGAGAACTATTTATTCAACAATAAGTTTCTTGACAGTATAATTTATTCACTGCTTAGAAAAGATTTAATAGGCTAAACAATAAAAGCTATCAAAATCTTTAAATCATAATCTAATAATTAAAGTGCGAATTTTAGTAATTTAAAGTCATATCGTACCAACAGTATCAACCAAGTATAGAAAATCAGCATGAACTTAGCTCTAGAAGAAATATTAAATAAAAATCATATCGTCTATGAACATCTTAAGAAGAAATCTAAAGTGAAACTATTATCGAAGTGGATAAAGGAGTTTCCTGAGTTAGTATCATCTGCAAGGCATCAAAAAAATCACGAAGAAGTTCACCACGATCTTGCCGCAGAAGAATTTTACAGAATAATACCTAAATGCAATTTCTACATTTTCCCTGACGATGATAGTGACATGCCGTCGTATGAATGTGTTTCAGCTAAACCGCCTGACTTGTCCGAACTCGTATCTGATACAATTACTAAATGCGATGAATTGGTTGTCATAGATTCAGAATTTCAGTGGTCTGCAGTATTTGTAAATCATGGTTCTCCCCAGTCCGTAAGCATTAATTTCAGTCGAAAACATTAAAATACTAACAATGGATACCCTTGAATCCATAAACGCTTTCACCCGTCAATCCTACAACCTCGCTGCTCAAAAATACCATGACCTTTTCCACAACGAGATGAGTGAAAAAGAATATGACCGTAAACTGCTAGATTCTTTCGCAGCCAGATTTAACAAGGATTCTCTGATCTGTGATGCGGGCTGTGGACCTTCCGCACATATCGGAAGGTATTTGTTTGAGAAGGGGATAAAAGTTATTGGCGTGGACATTTCAGAAAAATGTGTTGAGCTTGCAAGACTTAATAATTCTGAAATGAAATTTGAATGTGCTGATATCTGCAGTATGCCATTTGATGATAATACTTTCGATGGACTCATATCATATTACTCGATTATCAACACACCTAAAATTTATGTGAACAGAATATTCACTGAGTTCAGCAGAGTGATTAAGACGAACGGCTATCTGCTTGTTGCTGTTAAAGCTGGAACTGTTGAGGGTTACATTGATGATCTGCTGGGAGTTAAAACCAAAATTTACTCAACGCTTTTTACGCTTGAAGAAATTACTGGTTACTTTAAAGAATCAGGATTTATTATTGAATTTATTGACAAACGTAACCCTTATGATTTTGAGATAAGCAACGAAAGAATTTTTGCACTTGGTAAAAAATTATGACTAACAAAACTCTTCAGAATATTAATACTTTGCTGTTCGATCTGGACGGAACGCTTCTTAATTCTTTCGCGGTTCATTTAGAAATATTTAAAACAACTTTTGCACAGTTTGGTATTCAATTAACTGAAGAAAAATTTTTAAGCAGCTACTCACCTAACTGGTATAAGACTTATGAAGCATTGGAATTAAAAAAAGAAAATTGGGCTGCGGCAGATGCACTGTGGCTAAAGGAGGCTGAGAAAAAAACGGCACGCCTTTTTTCCGGTATAAATGAAACTCTTATTAAGCTAAATGAAAGTTATACACTCGGATTGGTTACTTCCGGTTCAAAGAGCAGGGTTGTAAGAGATTTGAAAGCAACCGGTATATCTCACTTATTCAAAACAATTGTGACCGGTGATGACATTAAAACACCTAAACCATCTCCTGAAGGGTTAGAACTAGCTTTGCGAAAATTAAATAAGAAAGCAGACGAAGCTGTTTATATCGGGGACTCGTCCGCTGATTGCGAGATGGCTAAAGCCGCAGGTATTTATTTTATTGGTGTCAACAGTGAGTTTGACAGCCTTAACCCTGCTAGTCCGGATTATCTTATTCAATCAGTTGTGGATTTACCGGAGCTGCTGAGCAATGAGTAATCAGATGGCTTTTAATTACAATTGTGGTAAAACTTTATTATATCGTACAACTCATTATTAATTTCTTGTTTCTTTCAAAATTTAATAATGCAGTGCCGTTTTAAAGAAAATTCTGAATATGGGGCTTCGCAGAGAGACATCATCAAACTTTTCGTAGTAGCTGTTCCTCCAATAAGCGCCGATCCCAATTCCGATTGCAAAATATTGTCTGATGGGCAAATGCCCGCTAACCATTACCAGATGCATATGATGCCTTGATTCCGCTGGCTCGCTTTGCGTATATAACCATTTAGAAGTGTATAAAATATCTACAACTTCCCAAATATAGTTACTTAAAGAAGCTTTTAAATTAATCCCTATTCCCTGTCCAAAGTCATAGTTTCTGCCCTCCGCATCTGTATAGTAATCATTGGGTGTTGCACCCATGGCAATTAAATCAATCCCTACATTTGCAACTATATTGGTGCTCTCGCCAATTTGGAAGCGCGAAACAATTTGTGGATCGATGGAAGTGCCGCCGTAAATAAATCCGGGATTATTCAAATAATTATAATCAAGAGTTGTTATGAACAATATCTGTCTGTTTGTTCTGTTATATAAGTAATGCCCGAATAGATTTCCATAAGTTTGAATCCTTGTTAAACTGGGCGATCCGGATGAAAGCGCCATTGTAAGCTGAAAAATTGAAAATGGTTTTTTAACATTTTCAGTAAATAAATTGCCGTAAAAAAAATCTATTACGAATAGTCCTTCCTGAACCTGTTCCTTAATTGAAATATCGCCGCCGACATCACTATCAAGTGATCTTACCCCCGCATTAACCATAACTAAATATTCGCCTGGTTTGCGATCAGCGGGATTAGGAAAAAGTTTTCCAGACTCGCCACTAATTATACGGTTAAAGCCTCTCACCGGGTTTAACAATGCCCCTCCAATCTCTCTTAAAACCCTGTTAGAACCTGTTGCAGTATTGTCAGTCATCATATTAGATAAACGATACAAAACTTCTCCCAGAGCAATTCCATTTAAAGTCGTGTTAACCCAGTCATTAATTGAGGGTCGGAATGTTTCGCCAAAGTATTCCCACATTAAGCTTCCGGTTGCTGCCCAAGCTGAAGATTCCCAGAAATTATACCCGTTTGTTCTGCCAACATTGTAGTAAAGATTTCCGTGATACGGATGAGCAAAATAGTTTGTTAAGAATGCATCGCCGTCGTATTCCCATCCCTCGCTTATATTTCGCCACCATGTTTTCGGGGAAACATTAGCCCAGTTGTCCTCGGGATTTTCCCATTTTCTTCCCCACTTTGCCAGTGCAAATGGAATGAATTGAACGGCCGCTAATTCGGATGCAGCAATCCAAAAGCTTGGCTTGGATTCCCATGTAATATAATTTTGATCGAGCGAATCATACAAAGAAAAATAATTTGCTTGATTTGTCCACCTGTTATTAATCTTCCCCAGACTTATCCCTTTAATGCTGCTCAGGCTTAATTCACTTTGCGAGTAATTTGTGTTTGCTAATGAAAGGAAGGTCTTGCTATCATACTTTCCAGGCTTTTCTCCTGTAAAATCCAATAGTGTTTGTGATTTTGAAAAAGTTGCTAAGAAGGAAAAAAATATTAAATATAAAGTAAAATGTATTTGCATTGCATTTTTCTCTATATGAATTGTGAATAATATCTATCAGATTCCGGTTTATAGAAAATATCTAACAGTAAAACTAAACTATTTTAAATAAAACAAGTAAGAAAAAAAATTAATTGGTCGGCGGGCAGGTTGATGCTTTTTGCTTTTAATTTATATGTTGGAAATAAAGATACTATAAATACAAAAGCCAGGAATGATAAAATTTTATTCCCGGCTTTATTGTTCTCCCGAAAGAGAACAGTATACACCCGCTTTGTTCGACCCTATTTTGCGTAAGCAATCCCGAACGGGTTTAATCCCACTGTAATTTCCTTAAGAAACTGAGGAACCGGGTTGTGGTTCGATATCGTGTACACAGTTACCTTATCTGAAGTTCCTCCTGAGTGAGTTAGATACAATTTTTTTGAATTGGGAGTAAGCGCAATATTATGAGGAACCGGATATGGAGTATTACTTGTGCCGATTACCTGGTTGTTCCGCGTTCCTATTGCATATAATCCATTTGTACCTCCGCCGGGTAGATTTGTTGTGTATAAAACTTTTCCGTTAGTTGTTATGTTCACACCGTGAGCACCTGGAACAGAAATGGTTTTATGCAGGTTCATATTGAAACGGTTGAGCACATAAACTGAATCGGAGTTCTGGCAGGGGACATATAGAAAACGACTTATCAGAGGAATTGATAAATGAGGATCTTTACCAACCGCTGCACGTCCGGTTTCCTGAAAGGTTCTCGTGCTGAATTGAACCACATAATCTGATGTACCGGAAACACCCACTACCGATACGTAAGCAATTTTACCAAGAGGTCCTAAAAAAACATCGTGTGGAATGCCGCCCATAGAAACAAGATCAGCGGGCATCGGAACTGTTGCAATAACCTGAAGTGAATGTAAATCGATGACAGAAGTAGTCTTATCGATGTCATTGTTCACCCAAAGTTGTTTTCCAAGTTTATCTGCCCACATATGAAAAACACCTTGCCCAACTGGTATTGTTGTTTCAACACTGTAATTAGAAGAATTAAAAACCACCACCTGATTGTTTGCGCGGTCGCCAACAAACACACGATGCCTGTGTTTTATAGAAACAACATACATTGGTTCTGGAGTGTTCGGACTGGCAGGAAGCTGGTATGTTCCACTTACTTCGTCTGTTTTTGTGTTTATTACAGATATGCTTCCCGAGTTCCGGTTTGCAACCACGATATCTCCGTTACTTACGTAATGCCCGCCGCCTTTTTCAAGCTCCTGATCGGTTAGGGTGGTGTTTTCAATTGGTGTCGTCGGTTCATTACATCCATTGAAAAACAGCATTAAAGGAATGGTTAGAATGAGCAGGGCAAAAAACTTTTTCATTTGATGCCTCCTTATTTTAGTTTGAGATTATTGAATTAGTTGGTTGCAACAT
>JBATIA010000226.1:0-3313 GCA_049667415.1 Ignavibacteriaceae bacterium | reverse complement strand
GGAAAAATCTCTATCAAATACAGGGAGACAATAAACCAGGATGTGAAAGGAACTTTCAGACCGACAACTCATAAAGTCTCAATGGAAGATCAAATACATAGTAAATACATGGGAAAGTATAATGGAAAGCTTTCAGGTGATGGTAAAAACCTTTCCGGCACTTTTACTATGAATCGTGATGGCACAAAATCCTCATTTAATTTGAACAAAAAATAAAGGAAGAAAAAAATGAAAAAATTAATTCTCTTACTCATAATTCCATTTCTTGGATTACTTATATCGTCCTGTGATTCGAGTGAAGATCCTATGACTCCAGTCGTCACAAAAGGAAATATTTATATTACTTCAAGTCCGGCAGGTGCAGAAATCTGGATTGATGGTATAAATTCATCATTAACAACTCCTGATACTGTTACGAATGTTGAAGAGGGCATACGCAACGTAACTTTAAAGTTGCAAGACTATAAGGACACAACTATCGCTGTCAGCGTTACTGCTGAACAGACAAGCGTACTTGGTCCAATTGCTCTTGTTTCAGATATTAGTATTACACTACGCGGTCCTGTCAAGATTTATGAATCTTTTGGGACGCCAGCCTCACAGCCAAGCGGATTGGATCTTTCAACCGGTAATGCCTGGGGAATAAGTTCTGACTCAAGCGGTGTTGTTGATATCTATTTTTATAGTGATCAAGGTGGCAATTCATATTTAATTCAAAGTGCTGATCTTGCCGGACTGATCAGAGAAACAGATTTCTTAGTCGGTTCAGGAGCAAATCTCTTTGATGAGGTAGATTCTCCTTTAAGAACCACTGGTACATGGACAAACTTTATTGATGAAGCAGAAGATAATTATGTATTTCTTTATGATCATGACGGTCATTATTCAAAATTTAAAATAGTTAGCCGTGGTGGCGGTACCGGTTTGGGAGACCCTGCCTATGTTAATGTACAATGGTATTATAATAATGCTACTCAAGACGGGCGTTTTTAAAATATAATCGTACATCAAAATTATATATAACCCTCATCAATAAGCGATGAGGGTTTTTTATTTTAAATCGATTTCAGGAAAAGGATTATTCCACTGCCATCCGGTCTTACCTGTATTACGGTAACGTTCCAATCTTCTAATCGATAGCTCTGCAAAAACAGGATCAATCTCCATCGCATAGCATTTTCTTCCCAGTATTTCAGATGCTAATAATGTTACACCGCTATGGCTAAAGAAATCTCCAACTAAATTATTTTTCTCGCTGCTTGCTTCGATTATTCGCTTAATGCTTTTAAGCGGTTTTTGTGCATAAGCGCCGGGGACATTCTCTTGCATCCTATAAAAGACCTGCTGTATATCAACCCAAACATTACCAGGACGGATAAATCTCGATTTGCTTCTTTCAAAATTATCAGTGACTTTTCCGTTAACCTTTTTGTAATAACCGCCGAGAATTTTCGGGATATCGGTATAAACAACATTAAAAATCGGTTCACCTTTTATATAATAAAGAAGCTCCTGCCTGACTGACATCCAGTTTTTTTGTGTGCCGTACCCACGCTGGTTCCTCATAGTTATGAAACTCCGTGGTTTCAATTCTTTAAACTCCCGAATCATTATCATAAACTCAGGTAATGGTTGAAAACCATCATTCTGATCTGCGCCTAACCAGATGTAGAGACTTGCATCCTCATCGAGTATTGAGATAATATTATCTACCCATCTCTTTGAGAAATTAATATAATTGTTAATACTTACCCGCGAAAGATTTTGAGTATTAGCATTACCAACCACAACATTATAAGGTGGATCGTTTATTACAAGCCGTGCTTTCTTTTTACTAAATAATTCCTTTACATCCTCAAGATTTGTTGCATCAAGAACTCCAAGTTTATGCTTTCCTTCAGGATCTTCCCAGATCTCCCCTTTTTTCAACCTGCAGTATGGAAGGATTTTTCTTCTTAGTTTTTCATCGATATCAAGGCGGGAAAGTTTTTCGATTGTCATTCCCTTATTCTCAGAGGATGATTTTTTCATTGAAAATTAAATTAAAAGAGGTCTTTTTTCTAAGAATGAATTTTTACTTATAAGTCCGGATCAAAGATATTAATTTTTCCTGAAAATCAAGTGGATAGTTTATTAATTAAAGCCGCTTGGTTCATTTGCGCTAGTACATTCACAATGTACTCTCAACAGTTTTTATCTCCCTTCATCAAAATATCATAGTAAAAAAACCTTATCAGATTAATTTTTAGCTACCTAAAAAATATATCTAACAATTTTCTTGCTCTTAGGGAGAAATTTTAAGCATATACGGTGTAATAAATAATCAGGAGAATAATAAAATGAAAAAAATATACATAATAACTGTATTGTTTATACTAACAATTTTCAATTCACAGTACCTCGGTCAATCAATTATTTACGAAGTTGACGTAACAAACTACATAGATGATCTCTTTCATGTTACTGTTTTTACTGATGGTTTATCTTCAGAAAATAATATCTATAACCTTCCTGCAACAGTTCCAGGCACCTATTCAAATTTAAACTTCGGAAGATTTGTAACTTCATTCAAAGCTTATGATAAAGATGGCAAAGAATTACAGTCAGAAAAAATCTCCACAAACCAGTGGCGAATAAACGATATTGAAACTCTTGCTAAGATGGATTACGATGTTGAAGACACTTTCGACTCAGATATTGCAGACGGGAAAGTAATTCCAATGGCCGGCTCCGGAATAAATAATGATTTTATCGTACTAAATACATTTGCTATGCTCGGCTATTTCGAAAATCTTCAGACTGAACCTGTAAAATTAAAATTAGATTACAATCCTGATTGGACAGTCGGAACCTCATTAAACTTCGATGAAGAAGGATATTATACTGCAGAAACTTATGATTATCTGGCCGACTCACCAATATTTATGGGCGAATTAACGACTGCCAGTACTACTGTTAATGACATCAAAGTTGGTGTTTATGTTTATTCGCCGGATACCACGATAAACGCTGATAAAATTATGGACTCTGCTGATGACATTTTACAGTCGGCATCAGAATTTATTGGTTACTCTCCTGTTGCGCACTACAATTTTTTAATGTGCTTTCTGGATATGCCCACATTCATGCAGATGGGTTTTGCAGGTGCAGGGGCATTAGAGCATTCTTACAGCTCGCTATTTGTTTTTCCTGCAATGGGTCGTCTCACACAGGAAATTAAGGATGATATGGCTCACGAGTTCCTGCACATTCTAACCCCCTTGAATCTTCACAGTAATATTATTCAACCATTTAACTTTGAAGTACCTACAGC
>JBATIA010000225.1:0-5301 GCA_049667415.1 Ignavibacteriaceae bacterium | reverse complement strand
GGAGAAAGAATAGACGGAATAATGGTGGTTGCTACGGGGTAGATTTGAATAGGAACTTCGGCTATAAGTGGGGTTATGATGATATTGGCTCCAGTCCCGATCCCTGTGCAAGTACATACCGTGGGCCTTCAGCTTTTTCAGAGCCAGAATCTCAGGCTATAAGAGATTTAGCCATTTTGAAGAACTACGGAACTCATTTTAATATGCACACATATGGTGGATATATACTCTATCCCTGGGGATATATTAATGAGGAAACACCGGATTCTTTAATATACAGGGAATTTGCAGCACTTCTTACTTCTTACAGCGGGTATGCTTATGGTTATGGTGGTCAGCTTTTGGGTTATAACTCTAATGGAAGTATCAGGGACTGGATGTATGGTGAGCAAACTGTAAAAAATAAGATATATGGTTACACAATTGAAATTGGTAATGCATTTTGGCCCTCGCAAAGCCAGATATTTCCAATAGCTCAGCAGAATCTGAGAACAATGATTTACCAGTCATTTCTTGCAGGGGAATATGTACAACTTGAGAATCCAAATTTTAGCAAGGAATATTTTCTTCCTTCAGATGCAGTTGAACTAACCCCCGAATTCAGAAATAAAGGTTTGGCTACTGCACATAATCTTACTTTTGAACTAACTTCACCCAGCCAGTATGTAACGATAAACAATGGAACTGCTTTGCTTGATTCTATAGAAGCACTCTCAAGTTATACTTTAGCTATACCGTTGTCATTTATAATTTCATCATCTGCTCCACTTGAGGAAGTGATCCCGATTGTTATTACAACCAACACAAATGGAAATGTTATTTCTGCCGACACTTTAAATATCATAATAGGATTTCCTGTTTTTATATTTGAAGATCTGGCAAATGATCCTGCAGTAAATTGGACTGTAACTGCCACTCCGACAACTCCAAAGTGGGAAGCTACAACTGAATCTTTCTATTCGCCCCCAAATTCGTACACAGATAGCAAGAATCAGAATTACAAGAACAACGCTACCGTTACAATGACACTGACTAATCCTTTGAACATTATTGGATATACCAATCCACGATTACGATTCTGGACAAGATACGATGTTGAAAGCAACTGGGATTATGGTCAGGTGCAGATCTCAACAAACAACGGCTCAACCTGGATTGCTCTTGAAGGACAATATACTGAACCGGGTGAGGGAAGTTTTCAACCACCGGGAGAACCGGTTTATGATGGTGCAAGGGCCAATTGGGTAAAGGAAGAAATCAGTTTAGCTAATTATGTTAGTTCTCAATTCAAAGTTAGGTTCAGGCTGAGAACCGATAGCAATACAACCAGAGATGGGTGGTACGTTGATGATATAGGTGTGTTTATTTACACCTTACCAACCAATTTGCCGGAAAATTCCGAACCTGTTTATGAATTTTCTCTTGGGCAGAATTACCCCAATCCATTCAATCCATCAACTGTAATTAAATATACAATTCCTTCAGTCATTGCGAGTGGAGCGAAGCAATCTCAACTTGTTACTTTAAAAATCTATGACGTTTTAGGAAATGAAGTCACAACACTTGTAAACAAAGAGCAAACAGCCGGTAATTATGAAGTCGAATTTGATGCCTCTAAAATGTCTTCAGGAATTTATCTTTATAGGTTACAAGCAGCTTCTTTTATTGAAACTAAAAAAATGTTGATGCTGAAATAATTTAATACCTGAATTTCTAACAATCCCATTTAACTTAGTTGAGTGGGATTTTTTATTTGCTTGTGACAAGCAACCCGCTATTGTTTTTAATTAAAAATAAATTAATGTTTAGATCAATAAAAATATCTATTACTTAAGGAAGGGCTTATAGCCCAACCAAGCTATCCCCTGAAACTTCCTGAAATTTTCAATCCTTAAGCGTAGATGCAGTTCTCAACTGAGCTCTGTCTTTGCGTTTTATCAAAGTAATATATTCTATTTACAAAGTAAATTACTGTGCCAAAACATATCACCAATCATTAAAGAAAATGAGAATACTTCATAGATAGACCTTAGTTTTATTTATGTGACCGATATTTGTCCAATTTAATTTGTTCTAATTAATTCTTAACAAAAAGGAATGTTATATGAAACTAATAATTACGATCATCTGCACAATTGTATTTTTTACAGGAGCTAATGCACAATGGCAGAAAGTAGCCACAGGAATGGGAATAAACAAGACGGTATATGGTCTTGCAACCGGAAACGGTTATGTGTTCGCAGGAACTTCCGATGCGGGCATTTTCCGATCAAGTAATAACGGAGATAACTGGGACACTGTTAACACTGGCTTAACAAATTTATATGCCTGGGAAGTATCCGTGATAAACAACAGCATCTTTGCCGGAACATTTTCAAATACTTCTTTCCGTTCAACTGACCAGGGAAATAACTGGACACAAATTATACTCGGGAATAATGTAACTTCGGCTCGCGAATTTATTTCCCATAATTCTTTCATTTTTGCAGGCTGTTGGGGTGCCGGAGCGTTCCGTTCATCAGATAATGGTGATAGCTGGAATGAAGTTAATAGCGGCATCAGCAATAAAACTCTATGGGATATGTTGTCTGATGGAAATAATTTATTTGCAGCTTCGCAAGGAGGCGGAGTTTATCGTTCTACTGACAATGGAGATTCCTGGACTTCGGTTAATAATGGTTTAACAAATTTAAATGCTTACAGACTTGCAATGATTGATAATAATCTATTTGTTGGTACTGATCCCGGCGGTGTTTTCAGATCTTCGAATAACGGTGATAGCTGGGTGCAGGTCAATAACGGGCTCACCGGATTAACAATTTATGCTTTGATAGCCATCGATTCCAATATTTTTGCGGGAACAAGTAATTCTGGAATTTTTATTTCGAAAGATTTTGGTGAAAGCTGGAATCCAATTAATGATGGACTATTAAGCCTTGGGATAATTTCCCTTGCATTTGATGGCAATTACTTATACACAGGTACATTCGGAGGCAGTGTATTCCGAAGAGGGATAGATAATGTTTTATCTGTAAATACTTTTTCAACGGAAATTCCTACTGACTTCAGCCTTGACCAGAATTATCCAAATCCATTCAATCCATCAACTTCAATTCATTTTTCAATTCCGTCTTCAGAATTTGTAACTCTCAAAGTTTTTGATATGTTAGGCAATGAAGTTGCGACTATAATTAATGAGGAAAAGCCTGCTGGAAGTTATCAGGTTGAGTTTAACGCTTCTCAATTATCATCGGGAATATATTTCTATACAATTAATGCAGGAAGTTTTATAGAAACTAGGAAGATGATCTTATTGAAATAATTAGGAGCCACTTTCCTTACGTCACCAAAAAGGGGAGAGGAATTCTTAAACAAAGCTTGCAATCTCATGCAGGCTTTTCTTTTTTATATCCGGCACTTTTGCATCCTTTGCAGGATAACCAACTACCAGCAAAAGAAAAGGTCTTTCGTTTTTTGGTCGATCAAGAATTTCATTTAAGAAATTCATTGGACTTGGAGTGTGTGTTAGCGAAGCCAATCCGGCGTTATGAATTGCAGTAATTAAAATTCCCGTAGCAATTCCAGTTGATTCCATTGCGTAATATTGCTTGACCTGTCTTCCATCGGAGGGCACCTCATAACTTTTATAGAATATTGCGATAAGATGGGGAGCTGTTTCAAGGAATGGTTTATTTGCATCCGTTCCTAACGGTTCAAGAACTTCCAGCCATTCTTTTGGTGCTCGCTTGCTGTAGAATTCTTTTTCTTCCTCTTCTGCAGCAATCCTGATTTTCTTTTTTATTGCAGGATTTGAAACAATAACAAAATGCCAGGGCTGCAGGTTTGCACCGCTTGGTGCTGTTCCGGCTGCTTTTATGCAGTTCTCTATTATTTCTCTCGCTACAGGTTTATCAGAAAAATCTCTTACGCTCCTTCGTCTTTTTATATCTTCGTAAAATGCTTGCGATCTTTTTAGCATTTCAGGTTCTGAGTATTCTATATAGTCTTTTAGTGGAATTAATTTTGGTTTAGTCATAGCTGATTGATTTTTATGAATAATCTTTGAAGGAGAATATTGTAAAAATGCTTATTCCCATTGCCATTTTTTAGAATTCCATCCAGTCTTCGTTTTCTCATCAAATATTGGTTCAATGAATGATTGGATTTTGTTAACTACATCAGGGAATGAATTATCAGATTCCAATTTATTTCGTTTAAGAAAAGCAACCCACATCTTTTGAAGTTGTTCATTTAATTTGAATGTATCTTCGAAAATCACTTTTCTTTCTTCGAGCTCCGTTGAGCGATGATTAAAAGTTGCTTTTATCGCTTTAAGCAGGATATCTTTTTTAAACTCATAACGCTCTGCAAAAAATAATATATCATAGAAATCTTTCATTCTGCTTGTGATCAGTTGAAGAGAAACTATTGCTTCAAATTTTTCTGCAATTGCTGTCTCAATAGAATATACCTCAATTTTCGGCGCATCGAAGTCAAGCAGAGTAGGAAATTCAATTTCAATTGGTCCGGAAGTCATTTTATCGCCAAAACCAATATCAAGTTGAACTCTTTCTCTGGAATTTTCCAAGTAAGCATGAAACTTAATTCTGATACCATGATAATCTCCGTCCTCAACAATGTTTTCTGCTTCAATACTATTAGGATCGAAAGTCACTCCGTCTTCAAATTCAATTTTCAGAATTTCTTTAATAACTTCTTTTATCTCATTAATGTCATTTGATATTGATGAACCGAGGAAGTCGATATCCCGGGTTGGGCGATTTCTGCTTATATCGTGAGCAACAAAAAGTAATGCACCTTTAAGTATAAAATTTTTAGAATATACTGACTTCGAGAGCCGAAAAAGAAATCGCTCCTGAACATATTGGCGAACAACACTTTGAAATTCTTTATTCGATTGAGCAGCAATATTTCTAAGTCGTTCTTTTACAGATGCAGCAACGTTTTTTATTTCACTCTTCTTTTTCACTACAGGATGGCTTTTATCATCGGTTCAACTTTCTTTTTCACACCACAAATCTCAGAGAATTCAAGAAGTTTATTAATATCTCTTTCTTTCTTATTCATCAGGTAAGTTTTCAGAGATTCAACAGCAATATCTTCACCAATCTTGTTTATATACCTGAAAAGATCGCCTATTGTTTTTTCTTTGTTATAAATTCTGATGGTTCCGCTTTTTGTATTCAGAGTTTCAATTCCTGGTGAATAATAACTATCTGCAAAGTAATATACTTTTATGGGAGGATAATCAAGTTTAAAGCTTGGTGTATTGTGTGGAAC
>JBATIA010000224.1:0-7589 GCA_049667415.1 Ignavibacteriaceae bacterium | reverse complement strand
GTTCTGCTTTTACTCAAATGGTTCAAGGAATAGGGTATAGTGGTATAAAGTATAAAGAAAATATCCAATTGATTAAAAGATTTAAAAACTTCTTATAACCATATACCCTCTATACCTTCATTCCCCAAATTTTATTTGCGGAGACAGGTGCTTAAGTTTGTACTTTCTTTTTTGAAATTGTGTTTACCGGTAATTAATCATATATGAATAAGAAAATAGCGGTTGTTGCACTTGGCGGAAATGCTCTGATCAGAGGAAATGAGCCGGGAACTATCCACCAGCAGGAGAAGAACACTTATAATACTTGTGTTCATCTTTTGAAGCTTTTAAAAGGTGGTTACGAGTTGGTGATTACTCACGGAAACGGTCCTCAGGTTGGGAATATTATGTTAAGGAATGAAGCCGGATACAAAGAATATAAAATTCCACAAATGCCTCTGGATATTTGCGTTGCCGATTCACAGGGTGGTATTGGTTATATGATTGAACGTCAGATAAAGAATATATTAAAAGAATACAAAATCAGGAAGAATGTAGTTACAATTGTTACACAGGTTGTAGTTGATAAAAACGATACCGCATTTGAAGAACCAACCAAACCGGTTGGCGGGTTTTATCTTAAAGAGGAAGCAGATTTAATGGCAAGAGCAAGAGGATATATATTCAAAGAGGACCCACGTAAAAGGGGATGGCGAAGAGTTGTTCCGTCTCCTGAACCCAAAGAAATAGTAAATAAAAAAATAATCCGTGACCTGGTGAGGAAGGGAAATATTGTGATTGCTGCCGGGGGTGGTGGAGTACCGGTTTACAGAGATGATAAGAAAAATTTGATTGGTGTTGAAGCTGTAATTGATAAAGACCTTGCTTCATCGCTGCTTGCCAGAGAGATTGGTGCGGATGCATTTTTCATCTTAACTGATGTACCGAACGTGTATTTAAACTTTCACAAGCCAGATCAGTTGGCATTGGAAAAATTGACTGCCCGGAAAGCAGAGGAATATCTGGAAGCAGGAGAGTTTGCTGATGGGAGTATGGGTCCCAAAATATTAGCAGCCGTTCAGTTTGTTAAAGGTGGAGGAAAGGAAACAGTCATAACAGAGTCGACACAATTATCAAATCCGGATTGCGGAACCCGGATTGTCACAAATAATCTTGCAGAATAATTTATTTTGAATAAATGTAATTGTTCAATACTTCTACAGTTGTTTTACAAACGGACAAATCCAGCTCAAGTAAATCGCGCATAGATAAAACACCAATTAATTTTTCATCTTCTATAACTAAAATATGTCTGGTATTTGCTTCTTTCATTTTAGCCAGAATAGATTCATTTGCTTCATGTGTTTCAGCAATAATTAATTTTGAAGTCATTACATCTTCAACCCTTGTTTCTTCTAAGCTTTTATTTTTTGCAATAACGCGTCTTACTAAATCTCGCTCAGAAAATACACCTACTAGTTTCCCTTCATCCATTACCGGAACTAATCCAACACCCTTCTCTGCCATGTAATAAACAGCATCTTTGATAGTCGTACCTTTTTTGACTGTGTAAAGTTCGCGATTTGTCACTAACTCTTTAATATTTTCCATTATTTATCCTTTCTATTTGTCCTTAATATAAAACTTATTTCTGCAGATGCAAAGAGAAAAAATTTTTGACATTTATCAATGATTGGTTATTTTCGACTGTTAATTTTCATTTATCAAATTCATTTCAACAAAATGGAGGCTCTATGCGTAATGTTCTTCTAACTGTGCTAATCGTTATTTTGGTTTCATCTCTTGGTTTGGCCGAGATGAAACTGAAACTGCGGTACGATTTAATGGAATCGCAACCACAATCTATTATTAACAAAAACCTGGAGAACAATCTTAAGCTTGATATTCCTGCAGAAGTAGTTCCTCCTGCAGATATGAAAGATTTTGTTAAGGGAATGATTCTTCTGGGTATTTTAGCAGATGTTTCCTTCCCTATGGGTGATGGATTTAAACATATAGCTGGAACAGGTTTTTCCGGTCATGTTGTAGGTTCTTATCTTATCTCATCTTCTTTTCTCATTGCCTTACGTGCCGGTTACATAACATTTGGGACACAAACTGAAGAAGGATCTGTGCCTGGCTTTTTTGATTTTAAGTATGAAGATACATACTCTCAAATTCCAATTTTATTAGGTGCATATTATCTTTTTTCTACCGGAAGTGGTTTTAAACCATACATTGGCGCGGCATTAGGTGTATTCTTCCAGACTTATAAAGTCAATTGGCAAGAATCCGGTTTCGGGTATGATTTTAGTCTTGATGAAAGCTTCACAAGCACTGGATTCGGAGTTGTACCCGCAGTTGGATTCTATTATTTACTCGGTTCTGTTGTGCTACAAGTATCTGCTGAGTACGCATTACTATTTAGTGAAGGACCAACTGTTGATTACAGTTATGAAATTCCAGAACTGTCAAAGGTAAATAACTTTACGGGGATAGCACAGGATGGAGGTACAGATGAAGAAACTTCAGATAAAGCAAGTTACATTTCAGTTAATCTTGGTGTCTCTTTCCCTTTAGGTAAGTGATAATGATGTAGTCGTAAATTAATGAGGCTGTCTCAAAGGGGCAGCCTTTTTTATTTTCACTCGGTTCTTTGAATGAATTTTTTTATGGTAGAGTCTTTTGATGAAAGTAGTTCGGAAGGTGATCCGGTAAAATGAATTTTTCCATCGTGCATCATTGCTACCTGGTTGGCTACATTCTTTACACTATACATATCGTGTGTAACAACCATAGACGTTACATTTAATTTATCAGTTAATTCCTTTATCAGGTCATCAATTGAATCAGACATTATCGGGTCTAACCCGGTTGTTGGTTCATCGTAAATAATGTAATCGGGATCAGTAATTAAAGCTCTTGCGAGTCCAACTCTCTTTTTCATTCCACCCGAAAGTTCAGCAGGCTTTAGCATCTGGACACCGGCCATTCCTACCATCTCAAGCTTTTCAGCTACTTTTTTACTCATTTCAGCAAGTGAATATTTTTTCCCCGATTCAACCAGCGGGAGTGAAATGTTTTCTTCAACTGTCATTGAATCAAACAGTGCAGAAGCCTGAAACAAAAATCCGAATCTTCTTCTTAAATCATAAAGTTCTTTCATATTCAACTCATCAACTTGTTGGCCTTCTACTTTTACGTAGCCATCATCAGGGTAGAGCAAACCAACAATATGTTTAATCAAAACACTTTTACCACAACCGCTTCTGCCGATAATGACAATCGTTTCACCGGTATCAATATCCAGGTCTACACCCTGAAGTACTTTGTTGTTGCCGAAAGATTTGTGGAGATTTCTTATCTCTATCATAGCAAGGTATTATTTTTAATGTTTAAAATAGATAAAAGATTGGAGTATTGTAACAGTAAGTTTAAAATAAAAAACCGGATTCAATATTCTTGAATCCGGTTAATGAAAGAATAAAATTTTAGTTTTGGTTATTTACTATAATTTCTGCACCTAGCTGCTGCTGACCATTCCCATTAAGGAAACCTTTAGCAAAAACAGTGTAGATTTTTCCAACTTCAAGAGTAATCCCGGGCAAATCTAGGGCAACATTTGGGGTTCCAGCAACTCTGACCTGAAGATTGTAAGTAGTAGCATCGAGAGGTGTGAACGCTGTGAATTCTTTGAAGGATTTATTACCGAAAACAATAGTGCCATCAGTTAAGGTTATATCCACTGCAGGTGCATCAGGAGATAAATGAATAAACCTTACATGTGCTTTACCCTGTGCTGGTGCTGTTAAATCGTCTTCAATTAAAAGAGGTTCAATATTTGCAACTGAATTAACTGCAAATACGGAATAATTCTTATCCTGCATAAAATCGATGTTTGCTTCAATTACTGTGGTCATTGTGCCAGTTACATTTACTTTTACATTTTTTGTTCCACTGCTAACGGTTAAATAACCAGTGTTATTTGGAAAGGTTAAGTTAGTTCCTGCAACTGTATTATCTACTAAAAGATCTACACCGGGAGCATCAGGGGATGCGTGAACAACTTTTACCAATGAATTAGATGGTAACGGAGTCGGAGCTACAGGTGTTTCTTCATCATCGCATCCAATAAATGTGAATGCTAATGCTGAAATCGTCAATGCGAGAATTAAGTTTTTCATTTTTTATGTTCCTTATTTAATTATTAGTTATGGTTTATTATCGAATTATGCTTGTTATAACACACAAGTTTTGTGTAGAGTTCCTTGAAGGAAAAATTTTTTTATGGGAACTTGATGATATTTGGCTTCTAATTAGCCTTGTGAAGGAATAAATTTTAGTTTAATAAAGAATAGTCGGTTTTGTAAAATATTTAACTAAAAATTTGCTTAAAGTGGTGATCCATATGATCTACATAATCCTTCATAAGCAGGAATAAAGTGTCAGCATTTTCGAAAGGATCTTCGGCTGTTATTTTTATTTTCAGATTTTCTTCGGGAGTATTCTGCATTATGAAAAGAATATGTTCATTATAAACCTTCCACAATTCTACTAGCTGTTCTGTATCTTTTTCATTATAATTCTGAATTCTCACCCAATCGTTTTGAGCATAGCCTTCCACAAAGAATGGCTGAGGCATAAATTGTATTTTTATAAACCGGTGATGATTGTTCGCTGCCGAATCAATTAGGTGTCCCAGCAATTCTTTTCTGGACCATTTGCCCGGTGCTGGTTTTCTCCTCAGTTCGCCTTCAGGATATTTTAAAAATTCCGATGCTGCAAGATCAATATGTTCCTGCAAACGGTTGATAACTTTTTGAAATTCGATATTCATTTATTAATCCTTTTTTTACTGACAAATGGAACACTGATTACACAGATAAAACTGATATTCACTGATCTGTTTAAATCAATCTGATCGGTCTCATCCGCGTTTTATTTTTTCTAAAGTTTCCTCGCAACAACAACCACAGTCTTCATAGTTTCAACGACACCTGCACCTTCGTTTATTGCTTCGAGGAGGATGATGTAAATTCCTATTCTCAAAGCCTGTCCATCATCACCAATTCCATCAAAAATAACCGAGCCGTAAGAACCGCTTGCCTGGTTATTTTCAAGAGTTCTGACTAGTCTTCCTTTACTATCGAATATTTTTATGCGAACCTGTGAAGTTGCCTGGGTTAAATTATAATTGATTATTGTGAAATCTTCAAAACCATCATTATCCGGAGAGAACGGATTTGGAGAAACAGAAAGGTTTGATTCTATATTTGGATTAACAGTGTAAATGCTATTTTGCTTTCCAGGTGTAGCGCCTATTTGTGCAACACTGCTGCTCCAGTTGTTCGGATCGTTTGCACCGAGGTTTGGATTAATTCTTTCAAGAGAAATATTTTTTGTTGAAACGAAATTATCGTTATGCCATTTATCGGAATAAAAGACCGAATCAATTACATTTCCTTTTACATCTTTTAAAAGAATTAATTCTCCGGTGTTTACCAAACCAAAACTTGAAACTCCAACAATTGTTTGTAAGACAGATTCGTCAAAATTATACTTTGATTCAATTAAGGAATCAGCAGCTAAAATGTAGTAGGAATTATCAGGAACCATTAAAGGAACTTGAGAAAGTCTGAAATCATTTCCATTCTCATCTTCAATTTTCCATCCGCCAATGTTCACAGAATCACCGCTGAGATTCATGAACTCAATAAATTCGCAATTGTCATCATCGGGGTCAAACATTATTTCGTTAATTACAAGATCGTTCCTATTATAATTAGGTACATTTCCTATCGAGTTTGGAGCACCTGGTGTGCTTCCTTTTATACTTAGAGAAGTAGTCCAGTTTGTGCTGTCGTTTGTTGATTCTTCAAGAGAAATTCTTTCAAGTGAAAGTCCTTTACCTCCACCCCAGGACGAACGATAAAATAAGCTGTCTATTATTCCATCTCTGAAATCATAAATTATCACTCCATCGGAAGTATTACCAAGAGATCCAAAGTTGGAAAATAAAACTTTTGATGTTACTTCAGGATGTGCTGAATTGAATGAAGTATCCTTTGCGATTACAAGATATTCATCTGGTAGCAAAATTACATTATCATTTGTGATGAAATTTTTTGTTGGAGTTGCAAGAACGTCACTTATAGACCAGTTCTTTATATTGATCTCTTCGCTGGAAGCGTTTACTGCTTCAATCCATTCAGGTTCATTTGTTGCGGGATTGTACATCACTTCATTTACTAATACTATCCCATCCGGAAATCCTGGTGCAACACTTCTCTCAAAATAGTTATTTAAAGTATCCTCATCTTCAGTATAAACTACTCTTACCGCAGTTAAAATTTTAGAAGTTAGATTTTGAATTGGAAATGTCGAAGTAACGTTTGCAGAATCACCTGCTGAGAGACTTAAACCTGCTTCGAGACTCAGCAACAGATCAACAACATTATTTGAATCGGTGTCAATGTAATATTCGACATTAAAATTATTTGCATCGCTGCTTCCGTTATTTCTTATGAAAGCTGAGACAAATACATCCTCTCCCTCGACCGGGAATCGCGGACTAAAATTTAAACTTGTAACTGAAAGATCAAATTGTTTTGGAGTTAAGCTGTTTATTCTTCCGGGAGTGCTTTGTTCAATATCAAATGCGCTGCCCCAGTTAGTTGCAAGATTGGAGCCGGCATTCGCTGAAACTCTTTCGAGAGAATAGCCATTTGTTCCACCCCACTGATTTAAATAAAGAACTGAATCAATCCGCAGTCCACGGTTATCTTTAATCACAACACCGTCAATATCATTATTAAGTGAAGGAATGGACAGAACGAATACTTCAGCAGGAATAAAGCGATGGAAATTATAGATGTCACTTGTTCTGCTCAGCACCAAATATGAATTTGGTTCAATAAAAACATCTTCTTCAATAAATACAAAAGTAGGATTAGAAAATACATCATTAATGCTCCAACCATTAAGATTGATAACTTCGTTTGTCCTGTTATAAAGTTCAATCCATTCAGGTTCGCCGCCAAGCGGTGAATACATTATTTCGTTGATTACAATTGACTGAGGTGGTATTCCGGGTTCAATTGTATTATAAACTTTATTATTTGTAGTGTCTTCATCAAGAGCGAAAACAGCGCTTACTAAAAATCCTCTGCGTGACTGAATATTCTCAATTAAATAACTGAAACCATAAATGCTTGAGTCTTCTGCAGGAAGAAAAAGATTTTGGAGGTTATCGACTAACAAATCGGGAATTGAATCGAGGTTTGTATCTTCAAATAGTTGTAGGGAGAAATTTGCATCACTTAGCCCAGGATTTTTCACTTTGGCAGAAACAGAAACCGTATCCCCCTCAAGAGGGAATTGAGGATTGAAGATCAAATCCGAAACTGCAATGTCAAAGTCTTTCTGAGTAATTGAGTTAATGGCTCCCGGAGTTGCTCTAAAAATACTTACAGAAGTTCCCCAGTTAGTTGGATCAAGCGAGAAACGATCAACCGAAACTCTTTCGAGCGATCTACCACCCTCGTTGCCACCCCAGTCAGGAAAGTAATAAAGTGAATCTATTTTAACTCCAATTGAATCTTTAATCATTA
>JBATIA010000223.1:0-2412 GCA_049667415.1 Ignavibacteriaceae bacterium | reverse complement strand
CATCAATGCAGGCTATACAGTTTTCGATACCCTGATTACGCAAATCGGTGATGAGACAAAAATGAAAGCTGTTGATTATAAAAGCAGGAAACGAATCTGGCTTACCGAACAAGGCTATGAAATAATTGGAACAATAGGCGACCAATGGTCAGACCTGGAAGGACTTTATCACGGCATACAAATCAAAATCCCTAATTATCTTTATTTGATTGAAGACTAAATCCGTTCTGTCATTGCGATCCCGACAAAGTCGGGAGAAGCAATCTCCAACGTATGTTTATCCCCAAATCACTTTTCTTCTCTCATCCAGAAGTGAGATGTATTTTTCCTTCATTTCGTTTGAGAGAAAACTTTTGTTGATAAGCGCCGCCCAGCTTTCAAAATTATCATTTATGGTCTTGAGGGTTTGATTAAGAAGCTGATCATTTAATCCCAACCTTTCCTTACCCCAATATTCAACCAAAATCTTCCTATTCAGTTTGCTCTTTTTCCCTTTTAAGGGGAGTGCAATTTCTTCTATTGGATTTGCCAGCGAGATTGTCGTATTGATTAAATCGTAAAACGGAGTAAATGCTACTTTATTATCTTTTGTAATCAGTGAGAAATTTTTGAGGTGTTGATCTTCATTTCCCGTCAGGAAATTAAAGATAGTAAGCTTAAACAATTTGATTTTTTCTATCGCAGGGAAGGTGCAATAGTTATCAATTATTCCTGCAACTTTTTCCAAACTGTAATCATACTTAGTGTCACGGCTTTTCCCCGCGAGTTGTGCAAAGTCCTCAACTGAATATTTATTTCCTTTACCGTAACGATCAAATCTTTTTATGAAATAGGTTAGTTTTTGATCTTTAGAATAAATTAATCCGTGCAGAGGAATTTCCAGACCAATCTTGTCAGCAAGACGCATTGTCAGATCCTCATTCTCTGGTAATTGTGGATAGAGAGTGTTTTGCGGTTTAAGAATAAACTCACCACCTCTGTCTGTAACTTCAAAAATTCCTTCGGTCACCTTTAGCTTTGCACTTAATTTTGGCTGGACTCCCTGGATTGACATCTTCGGTGCTCTTGCTGCTGCTTCTCGTAATTGCTCTTCCTGTGTGTAAGGAAAATCTTCAAGACGCGTTAAGTTTCTCGAAAGAAGTTTTAATCCCTTCCCTGAATATTTCTTATCACCGCATGGTTCGTAAGTTATTGGACAAGTATTCACTCTTTCATCTCCTCTACAGTTACAGAACCTATTAAATCTTTTCCTACATGAATAAGTTGTGAGAAGAAATCATTCTTATCTATTTTCATTTGGCGGATAAGTGCTTCAAGCTGCACTCCTTCCGGAAGCAGTCCATCGAAAAAAGGAGGAAACTGATCGAATTCATATTCTCTTTGTTTAACGGGCATAGTTAACGATACCGGTGAACCACTGTAGTCCTCGAAATAAACAAATTTATATTTCCTTCCCCGTTCAATCTCGATTAATTCACCGGCAGGGATTCCGAAATTGTATACCTTAGCTTTTCTCATTTATCCCGTCCCTCGGGATTTGATGTTTCCATTAATTTCATCAAAGGACTTTCAAAATATATTTTGATATTAAGTACCGAAAGAATTTTTTTTATCGTGTCGAGCTGAATCGTTTCTTTTCCTTTTTCTATATCGTAGATAACCGTTTTGCCAACGCCTGCTAAGTCAGCCAGCCCTTTCTGGGTTAAACCGCTTTTCTTTCTATGGAATCTGATTACTTCAGAAAGCTGATCGATATTCATCATTTATTCCTTCTATAGCAGTAAATTATTATGTTTATGACAAACATATACCTCGCAAACATTAAAAGCAAGAAATATTACTGTGATAGCAGTAAAATATTGTAGTCTTGTTAAGCAATTGGCAAAATTAAACTAAAATGATCACTAATTACTGCTATAACAGTAAATATTAATTATGATAGCTTAACTATTGAGAAGGAAGAATTGAAAAAATAGAACACTAATTTGGCTGATCAAACGGATTTAAACTGATCCGTCATTATCAGTCGCATCCGTAATATCCGTGTTCCATTAACATATCTTAACCCCGATTTTTTTAATTTAGCAGTAATTATTTTTTTACCGGAGGATACTCACCTATGAAAACATACAAAGTCCTGCTGCACCGTGATTACATAGTAAACATTGATGCAAACACTGAAGAAGAGGCAATGTCCCTTGCCGAGTTTTTTATTGCCGGAGAAAAAGATGCCTCCACAGAAAAAGAAAGAGAACAGCACAGCTTTAGAATAAATGAAATTGAAATGGTAATGAATGATGCGTTTGAGGTAAGCAACGGAGAATATTAAAATGGATATTAAAGGATAACAAATGAACTCGATGAACGTAAATATTAAATTTGATGATCTTCCACCATCAGGTTTAAGAGACT
>JBATIA010000222.1:0-1796 GCA_049667415.1 Ignavibacteriaceae bacterium | reverse complement strand
CACATACACAATACAAGACCCAAATGGTGCAACAGCAACTGCCAAAGTAAGAATCACTATTCTTCCAGTAAACGATCCCCCAGCTGTATCTGTTTTACTTTTACCTGTCAACGGCGACACATTAAATTCTAACCAGACAATAAACTTTGTGTGGAACGCTTCAAGTGATCCGGAGAATGATCCAATATCTTATGCGCTTCGAATCTGGGGAAACTCACTCGATACAACAATAGCCGGGCTCAACGATACAACTCTCGCTTTTAATAATCCAAATGCTTTCCAGCAAAACAACAGCTATCAATGGCAGATTACAGCAAGCGACGGAAATCTTTCAACACTTTCTGCGATAAGAAATTTTTATATAGCAAGCACAGCAATGGCGGGTGTTTATACAATCGGAATCGGGGGAGATTATCCAACAATTACTTCCGCAGTAGAAGCACTCGAAACTTTTGGGGTTGGTGGCGCTGTCACTTTTAATATTTTGCCCGGAGTTTATGATGAGCAGGTCACTATCGATTCGGTTGAAGGTCTCTCTTCTTCAAACATGGTTGTTTTACAAGGTCATAGTGGAACTCCGGGAGATGTTATTTGGAAATACAGCGGTCAGGCGCCTAATTCCAATTTTGTTTTACTTCTCAAGTACATATCAAATATAATTATCCGTAACATTACCTTTGTTGCAGCAAAGCCTACAGCAGGTAGGTTGGTTGGGTTGGGGATGAATTGCAGCAACATTAAAATTGAGAATAATAATTTCGTTGGTGTTTCAACATCAAGCATCTCAGATGTTTACGCAATTATTAATTCCCACACTGCGCAGCTGGACAGCATCAGCATACTAGAGAATGTAATAAATTTTGGGAGCTATGCAGTTAGACTTTTGGGTAATACACAACAGATTTCCTCGTTGCAAATTTTTAATAATAATTGCTTTAAGCAAAGCTCCATTTCTCTCCTGATTAGTAGTGCAACAAATATTGAGGTTAAAAACAATTTTCTTGACAATCGTAACCAGCTGGGCGCAGGAATGTCAATAGTTAATTGTCAGCTTCCCATTACTATCAGCGGAAATAAAATCATCAACAAAAAATGGGGGGTATCCTTAAATAATAATTCCGGTGGCAGTGGGAGGATACATGTGTCAAATAATTTCATTCATGTGGGAGCACCTCAAAATTATAATTATACTCCCTTTGGTATGCGCATTAGTTTAACGGAAAATACAGATCTCTATTATAATACTATTATATTAGTTGGTGATACTACCGAAACATCACGAACTCTTTGGGTGACTTCACCAATTAATATTCCACTAGTAAAAAATAATATTTTAGTAAATACAGCATTTGGCAGCGCAATATATTATTCTGGAACGGTAGGAATAGAAAGCGACTACAACGACCTCTATACAAACGGCAATTTACTCGTAACATGGAACTCCTCAAATTATAGTACGCTATCATCATACCAAACCGTTACAGGTCAGGATCTTAGCTCTTTAAATGTTAATCCCTCTTTTCTCTTGTATCAGGATCCTCATCTAAATGATTTTACTCTCAATAATGCAGGAACATCTTTAGCAGAAGTTACAACAGACATCGATGGAGAACCAAGACATCCCAATACTCCGGATATTGGTGCCGATGAATTTGAGCCAATGGGGTTTGAGGGTACGTTCACAATTGGTGATGGCGGAGATTTTTCAACCATCTCAGCTGCGGTTGAGACCTTGGGTGATACAATCGTTAGTGGACCCGTTACATTTAAAATTCTACCTGGTGTGTATGTTGAGT
>JBATIA010000221.1:0-4453 GCA_049667415.1 Ignavibacteriaceae bacterium | reverse complement strand
TATTAAGGATTTAATTAGTCGAAAATTACCGGCTACTGTATTTAGTAATCATACTTTTTCATTTGTTTATGTAAAGGATGTGGCACAGGCAATACTTAATGCTTTGGAAAAAGAAAATAACATAGGTGAAAAGTATTTGGTTGGTAATAACAGGTATACATGGAAAGAACTAAATAAAATGATAAGCGAAATATCCGGCGTTCCACTACCCAAATTAAGTATGCCGGATTTCATTACTATGATGAATGCTTATATGCTGACAGGTATAGCTGACCTTATAAAAAAACCTCCATTGTGGGGAATGGCAATTGACCAAATGAAAGTTATGAAAGCAGGCTTTAGTGTTGACGGAAGCAAAGCAGAAAGAGAACTTGGAATAAAATATACCCCGATTCGTGTAGCACTAGAGGAAGCTATTAATTCAATTAATTTTTAAATAAGTAATCATTTAAATAATTTTGATATGCAAGAATAAATTTCTCTATTTATGCAGTATTTATTCAAACATAGTTATTTGGTATTGTTATTAACCTTTCTGGTTAATCATGTCTCAATATTTCCACAATCAATATACTTCAACCATCTCACTACAGAAAACGGTCTTTCCAACAATAATGTCCTGGATATAATTCAGGATCGTTCAGGTTTTATTTGGCTTGCCACCGCCGGTGGTTTAAACAAGTTTGATGGTTATGATTTTAAAGTTTTTCGAAACGATCCCGCTAATCAAAATTCATTATCTGATAATTCTGTTTGGGCACTTAGGGAAGATAAAAAAGGCAATATCTGGGTTGGAACAGAGAATGGGTGGCTGAATTACTACGATCCTGTTTCTGATAAATTTAGAAAATGGAAAATTGAATCTGATGTACTAAAAGAAAATGCAATAACATATATTTATGAAGATAGCCAAGGACTTATATGGGTAGGTACATACAGAAGCGGGTTGTACAGACTGAACCCATCAAGTAATAAGATTGATCATTGGTACAATAGGCTGGATGATAAATCTTCAATTAGCAACAATTATATTTCCTCAATTCTGGAAGACAACGAAGGTAATATTTGGATCAGCACATACAACGGATTGAATAAGTTCAATCCAAAATCATCTTTAAAAGAATTCAAACGATTTTTTAATATTGCCAACAATCCAAACAGCTTAAGCAATAATATCGTTTGGTATCTCACCCAATCTGATTCAGATCCTAAAGTAATATGGATTGGAACTGCAAATGGACTAACAAAATTTCGAGCTGACCTAGAAACATTCTCTCAAATTCCCATCCCTAATCCTGATGATTTGCAATTCGGAAATGCTGCAGGAAGTGTGATTGAAGAAAAAACAGATAATGGTGAAAATATTTTATGGATTGATTCTTATGCAGGACTAATAAGACTGAATAATAATAATGGGAATGTAAACAGATTAAAACAGGACAAAAATAATCCCAATAGCCTTGCCAGCAATCAGATTCGCAGGATTATAAAAGACCGATCCGGTGTGCTATGGATAGCTACCGATAAAGGATTGAGTTTTTTCTCTTTAAAAAGCACAAAGTTCAATTACTCTTTCTCAAATTATTTTAGAATTAATAATCCGTCACTACTCGATAAAAAAAATATTAAAGCAATAGCAGAAACTTCTGACGGAAGAATATGGCTTGGAACAGAGCAAGGTCTTTATTATACGCAAATCAACGATGGTAATACTACTATCAATAAACATCTAAATTCAAGTGAACTAAATATCTGGTCATTAACTCCTGGTAGCTCTTCAGATCTCTGGATTGGTACTTATGGGGCAGGTTTATTTCACCTGGATTTGAAAACGGACAGGTTAAAAGCAATTCCTAATTATGAAAGAAAGAGTAAATCCCCGGCGGTAAAATATGTAAAATCAATTCACGTAGATGAAGACTATAATCTCTGGATAGGTTTTTGGGGAATGGGGCTTGCCAGGCTAAACCCTTCAAATGAGCATTATGAAAGTTGGTTGAGTGAAAAAAGTGATACTAGCAGTTTAAGCTTTGATGATGTTTGGCTAGTCCATCAGGATAAAAAAGGAAGAATTTGGATAGGAACCGATGGCGGAGGATTGAATTTGTTTAATGAAACTGACGGTGGGAGATTTTATCGGTGGACTGCCGGTGGAAACGGACACAAAAATTTAAGCAGCAGAGGAATTTATTCTATTTGTGAAGCGCAGGTAAAATCAAATTCAGAAGATGTTACTGTATTATGGATCGGCACAAACAATGGGTTGAATAAGTTTGTGGTTAAAAATTCAGGAAGTCAGAAGGAATTTCCATCACCGCCGGAAGTTGAGATAACACACTTTACAAATGAGAATGGTCTCGCCGACAATTCAGTTAAATCTATCGTCGAAGATGACAATGGAAACCTTTGGCTGGGGACAGGTTCGGGAATTTCTTTGTTTGACACAGATAAAAATCAATTTACAAACTTCGGCAAAACTGATGGTGTTATTGGCAGTGATTTTAATTTTTCAGCAGTTTATAAAAATAAAAATGGCATTATTTTTATGGGCAGCACAGAGGGAATTAATTATTTTTTCCCGGGCGATATCAAACTATCTACTTTTATGCCGCCTTTATTAATCACTGATTTCCAGATTTTTAACAAGTCGGTTGAAATCAACGATAACTCACCATTGAAATCCAGCTTGTTCCAAACTGAAAAGATAATTTTATCTTACACACAAAATGTTTTTTCATTTCAGTTCGCTGCACTCGATTACACATCACCACAGAAAATCCAATATGCTTACAAAATGGAAGGCTTTGATGATAATTGGGTAAACAGCGGTTCAAGAAGGTTTGTTACTTATACAAATTTAAATCCCGGTAATTATGTATTTAAAGTCAAATCAACAAACAGCGATGGAATCTGGAATGAAAATGTTAAAGAACTTCATGTAACAATAACTCCACCATGGTGGCAGACTCCATGGGCTATTGGTCTTTATGCCCTGATATTTTTACTGGGAGTCTGGGGAATTATTAAATTCCAGACTTATCGCACAAGATTACAGCACGAGCTTAAAATGCAAGAGTTCGAAGCTCATCACCTTCGCGAAATTGAAAGTATGAAGTCAAGATTCTTTGCTAACCTGTCTCACGAATTCCGAACCCCATTAACTTTAATTAAAGGTCCACTTGAACAGCTCATTAGCGGAAGGATTAAAGAGAATCTTTCTGATTATTATAAAATGCTTTTAAGAAATACCGAAAAGCTTCAGAACCTGATTGATCAATTGCTTGAGCTTTCACAGCTTGAAGCAGAAACAATTCCACTCAACAAACAAAATCTTGAACTGGTAAGTTTGTTACGGAGTTTCACTTATTCCTTTATGCCGTTGGCTGAACAAAAGTTTATCACTCTTAGTTTTAACTCTTTTGCTGATCGAATGGATGTAGTACTTGATCGTGATAAACTTGAGAAAATTATTAATAACCTGCTTAGTAATGCATTTAAGTTTACCTCATCTGGTGGAAAAATCTTAGTTGATTTAAATATTGGAAAAGATAAAAATAATGAACTAGCTATTGTTTCTGTTAGCGATTCCGGCATCGGAATTCCGGAAGAATATCAGTCAAAAATCTTTGATCGCTTTTTCCAGATGGATGATGATTCTGGCAATACATCCCTTCAAGTAAAAAGAAACCAAACTGGTTCAGGAATAGGACTAGCCTTGGTCAAGGAATTAGTTTCACTTCATAATTGGGATATATCTGTTAAAAGCAGAGAAGGGGAAGGAACTACTTTTATATTGAAAATACCTCTCGAAAAAGGAATCGAATTTGAAAAAGAAAATGTTGTTGCTCCTGTTCCAGAAACTGAGATTGAGAAAAAGGAGTTTGATTCCGTTGTTGTGGATAATGAAACTGGAGAAGAAATTGAAAACCTCACCAAAATTATGGATGAACCTGTCATTCTGTTTGTTGAAGATTCACCTGATGTGAGAAGCTATGTTTATGATTTACTAAAAGCAGACTACAAAGTTTTGCTTGCAGAAAATGCTGAATCTGGTATTGAACTTGCCTTGAAAAATATGCCCAGTCTTATCCTTAGTGATATTATGATGCCCGGAATGGATGGAATAGAATTTTGTCATCGAATAAAATCTGATTGGCAGACAAGTCACATCCCCGTAATATTATTAACTGCAAAAGCTACGTCTGATAGTAAAATTGAGGGACTTGAAACCGGTGCGGATGATTATGTAACCAAGCCTTTCAATTTTGAGGAACTTGCTGTACGAATAAAAAATCTTATCGAGCAAAGGAAACACCTTCGTGAAAAATTTGGTAAAGAAATTAATATTAACGCTGACTCCGTTTCAAGTAATGCCGTTGATAAGAAATTCGTTCAAAAAATAATAGATATAATTGAAAAGAATTTGGGTGATGAGAAATTCGATAGTGCAATT
>JBATIA010000220.1:0-10712 GCA_049667415.1 Ignavibacteriaceae bacterium | reverse complement strand
ATGTAGAACCTTCTTCACCATAAATCATAAAATCAAATGTTCCCGGCGCTGTAAATTCTTTAAAGTTTGTGTAATCACCAGCGGAAATTAATGGTTGAACATAAAGCTGCAAACTTAAATGAGGAGTAAAAGTCCAGTTGAGTCTTATGCTAGCAGAAAGAGTTTTCTGATCAAGTTCACCAAAGACATATCTTTTACCATATGTGTTTGTAGCAGTCGGATCAGTAAAGGTATCCACATATTGTGCATATTCATAGACTCTCGAGAATTGTGGAGAGAAAACAAATGAAATATTTGGAAGAGGTCTTATCTCAAGCCCGGTGTCAACATACCACTCATAAGAAGGTTTGCCCTGAAAACTACCACCTCCCAAACTAACCACCCAGTCTTTTCTACTATCGGTGTGCAATGATAAATCAGCCTGATAACCACCTGGATTAATAGTTAAAGGTCCACCCCTAGTTTTCGTATTGTTAAATGTTTCTGTGTAATAAGCCAGATTCCAATTTGCTGAATAGTAATTAGGAAACTGCCAGGTGCCAAAATGAAAAATACCTTCCCAGGTCTTATTTCCTCCAAAATCATAATTCTGGAATATAGCAACACCTGCCTCAAGATACCTGTAAATATCAGTTGGGTCACTCCAGTAGTAACCAGCACCAGTATGCCAGTTTATCAGATCGGCTCTGTATATAAATCCAAGATCGTTTACATCGAAAGCCGGATTTATAAATCCAAAAGCTGTGTTCACAAAAAAGTTACCTTTTTGTTTATTAAGAACCATTCGCCCTGCATAACCTGTTAATGAAGTTTTTGATGAATCTACAATTACATGACTTGCATCAGGTCTTTGAAAATAATGCCTGGAACTTTTCTGAAGATCAATCATTCTTTGCTCATTACCTGAAGCATGACTCATACCAGTCCAACCTGCAAGTACCCAGGTTTTTGAGGAATCAAGAAACGTCCATCCGTCTAAACCAAAAGTTAATGCACTTTTATTAATTTCATCTCGAAGTCTTTCATCTTTAAAATCTCTTAAAGTTACAGTAGAAATAAAGCCAAGTCCTTGTTGCCCACCACCAAACTCATTTTGTCCTCTGAATATTCCATAATAGGCAAGTGGTTCAACTTCAGTCTCTGATTGAACACCATTGCTGGAAATCTTAGCATACTCCCTTTGAGTTACATTCTGAATAGTACCAACATTCCAGCTATCCCCCAGTTTACCAGTTAGCTTTCCTGCGGCGAGAATATGAGTCCCGGTTGGATAATCATTAAAGTCAACATTATCTGGTAAGCTGCCCTGGGGTTGTCTCCCTATTCTTCGGCTATAAAAGAAATCTGCGCCACCCCAGTTAAAGCCCCAATAGTTGCGCGCACCTCCGTAGCCAAAATTAAAAATGCTGGAACCTTCAACAAAGAATGGTCTTTTCTCATCGAAAAAGGTTTCAACATCACTTAAATTAATTACGGCAGGATCAATTTCAACCTGACCAAAATCGGGATTTACCGTTGCATTAAGATTTAAATTTGAACCTACTCCCATTTTTAAATCAGCACCGGCTCCCGGAATATAGTTCGAACCATCATTAAATGGATCACCATCATTATATTGGAGATATTCTGCTCTTCCGGTTATATAAGGTAGAATTTCAACTTTCCCTCCACCTGAAATATTTTCAATTCCAGTAAGGTTTGCAAAGTATGATACGAAACCACTTTCCTTTTTAGGAATGAATACCAAATAATCGTATTCATTTTTGCGTCCAATTATTCTTCTGAAATTAATTCCCCAAACCATGTTATCCGATTGATTAAATCTCATCTGTGAGAAGGGTATTTTCATTTCTGCTGTCCAACCTTCAGCATTTCTATATACCTTACCTTCCCAGACACCATCCCAGGTACCATCATCCCAGCTATCATTATAAAATACGCCATCGAGTTGTGTACCTGCTGCATTTAATGCAAAGTAGTAACCGCTTCGTTTGTCAAAATATGGATCCAAGCACAACATAATATTGTCGCAATCAACCCATTCATCTCTCCTTGTTAATCTTGCCATAATAGAATCAGGAGATGAATCATACATTTTCGCAGCCAGATAAAGAGAGTTTTCATCGTAGGCTAGTTTAATAATTGTTCTTTCGCTTGGAGCTGTCCCTTCTAATGGATCTCTTTGAATAAAATCTTCAAAACCTTCTTTGTTTGTCCATACAGCTTCGGTTAATTTTCCATCAATTAAAATAGGTTGGGAAATTTTTGTTGCCTCAATAACAACATCATTATTTCTAACAAAAAGTGTATCCGAATTGCTGTAGCTCCGGCAGGTAAATAGTAAGATAAGAATTGAAAGGAGTAAAAACCTTTTCATAGAATTAAGTCAACTATTTAATAAATAAGAAGAACCGCTAGATTAACGGTTCTTTTATATTGTTAACGTTCAAATTTCAGAAATATTTTATAAGTAAACTCTATAATTTTTATGAGCGGTTCAGCTTAATGATAGACTAAGCATTATTTAAGTTTTCTTATTTCAATTTCACCCATTCCTGTGGCAATCTCAATGTTACTTCCTCCACCATTCAGTATATAAGTTACTTTTATACTTTTTCTCTCCCTGTTTCTTTCTATTTTTGCAGGTTCAAAATCAGATTGGATTTTATCAAGGTCTGATTCATCTCCACTCCACATAATCACAGAGGTTGAAGCTATTATAGTTGCTTTAGCCGAGCTGGGGATGAGCAATTTTATATCCCCCATACCTGTAGTGAATTCACTACTATTTTTACCATCAGGGAACAATTCAGAGTAAATATTTCCAGCACCAACACTTGCATCCACAAAGCCTGTAATGTTTTTAAGCGAAATATTTCCTGCGCCGGAACTCACATCTACTTTTCCTTCAGCACTTTCAAGATTAATTTCCCCGCCACCGGTTGATACATCAGCACTTCCGGATACACTTCCTATTTTAATTTTTCCACCACCTGTTGATATATCAGCCTTTCCGCCTATGTCTCCTACACTAATATTTCCACCGCCAGTTGAGATATCTGCAGAGTTATTAACTTTGTCGATAAATATGTTACCACCGCCGGTAGTTAAGTCAGCAGTACCATTAATTATTTCGACTCTAATCTCACCACCGCCGGTTGATATATCCGCATTACCATCAATATTCCCGGTTGTAATATTTCCACCACCAGTTGATAAGTCAACAATTCCGCTAACAGTCTGCAAAGTTATGTTTCCTCCGCCAGTGCCCGCATCTACTTTACCCATTAAATCACCATTAACAGCAATGTTGCCACCGCCTGTTGAAAGATCCAGATTCATTGCAGCAGGAATTGTGAGTTCAAGTTCAAAATTATCGGAGTCTTCTCCTTTAAATTTTATTTCAATTTTATTGGATTTTTGTTCCATAGTTAAAAGGTTAAACTCGTCTTCCTCAATATTTTTAGCAATTACCTTAACTTCATTACCTGATCCGGTAATAATATTTATTTCGCCCTGTCTAAGCGAGACATTAAGTAAATCTCCATTTGAAACGGTAAAGTTCGCTTCTTTTTTTGTTTGACTTAAAGCCGAGGATGTGAAGCCAAAACAAAGTATAACAAGAAGCAGTATAAAATTGAGTGCAAATGTTTTCATTTTAGTTGTACTCCTGTAATAATGTTTTTGATTTTAATTTAATGTAGTTGTTATCGTCCTGACCAGCTTGTTTGATAACAAGATCTAAATCCTTCTGATTTAGGGAATGTCCACTTCTTGCAGCTTCTATTAAAGCATTTAAGGCTTCAATTCTTAATGCCGAGGAAGAATCATTTAACAGCACAAAAAGATTAGCCTGTTTTATCGACTCATCTAAAGCTGAACGATTTAATAGTTTTAAAGCTTCTCTTCTTACACCTTGATTGTTGTCGGTCATTGCCACAGTAACAAGCGCATCTTTGATATCTTTATCTAGTGCAACTTTCCCGTAAGACTCCATAACATTGATTGAATTAAATCGTGAACCGGGGTTTTGATCATTCAACATTGCATAAGTTAGAACGCTTTGAACCTTAGGATCATTTACATCACCTTTGAAGCGCACTTTTTTTACAGCGTCAAAAGTAAAATCAATTTCGCCATCGGAGGGATCTGAATCTATAAACTGCATATTAGAAATCCTCAGGTCATTCTCAAAGATTGAAGCATGAGTAAATTCAGTATTATTATCAGATGCTATTGGTTTTTCTCTTCCAATAAAAATACTGCCTATAATTATTCCCAGAATTAGAAAGGAAACAGCACCGAATGCTAATCTTGGGGGAGTTGAGAATAATTTTAGAATATAATTTGCAAATGAATTAAATGAGTCTGCACTGTTCCTCTCTTGTCTTAAAGCACCTCTTAGTTGTAACCTGGCTTCCTTGAGTAAATCTTCATTCACTTCAACATTTTTGTGATCAGCAATCAGCATCATTATTTTTTTCTGCTGCTTAAGTTCTGTTCTGCACTCCTCGCACGATTCAAGATGTGTAATTAATAGTTTTTGCTGATTGTCTGACAATTCACCATAAAGTGATAGCTGTATCATTTGTTTAAATTCATTATGATTCATTTTTTAACTCCTGGTAATTCCTTTAGCTCTGTAAAGCATTCAATGGTTTAAGTTTGCTTTTGAGATTATTTACAGCATCAAATAAGTATTTTTTAACAGTCCCTTCTTTACAGTTCAGCATTTCAGCAATCTCTCTTATTTTATATCCTTCATAATGTTTAAGCACAAAAGTAATTCTCTGTTTTGCTGAAAGACTATCCACTGCATTACCGATTAAAATTCGTAAATCATTGTCTAAAGCCTCTTCCTCCGGTGATCTTTCTTTAGAAATCAAATCCATAGTTTCATCTCCTTCCTGATCTTCATTAAATTCTGTTTGGATCGAAACCATTATTTGCTCTTTCATTCTGGATTTATAAGTAATACAAACATTTGTTGTGATCCTAAAGAGCCAGGTTGAAAATTCGCTCCTGAATTCAAATTTTTTCAAACCTCTGAATACTCTTATAAAGACCTCCTGATAAATATCCTTTGCATCATCGGTATCCCTTACAAATCGTAATGCAATAGAAAGGACTGCTTTATCATAATTATATACAAGCTGCTCAAAAGCAATACTATCTCCATTCTGAGCTTTAATTATTAGTTCTTTTTCAGATAATTCCATATGGTGTTTTGTTAATTCTATTGATTAGACCACAACAAAACTAAAAAGGTTGGGTTTAAAAGATGTGGAGATTGATCAGATTTTATGATTTATTATATCAAATACTGATTTTAGCTGATAGGTGGGTGAATATCCGTTTAAGCCGTTTACAAAATTCTTAACTCCCGTTTCAACAAGTGCGGTATCAATCCCGAATTTATTTCCCATTGCAATGTCTGTTTCGAGTCTATCGCCTACTAATATTGTTTTATGCGGAACGAGATTAAGCCGGTGTTTTATTTCATTAAACATAAATTCCGAAGGCTTTCCAAAATGAAGTTCAAGTTTCTTATGTGTTCTTTTTTCCAGCGCAGAGATTGTTGAGCCTGCATCGAGAACTTCGCCGGAATCAACCGGGCAGGTATCATCAATATTCGCAGCAAAAAATTTTGCTCCATTTTCCAATGCTTGTGCCGCAATTTCAAGCTTTTTATAGTCAAGTGTACGATCGAGAGTAACAAGCAGAATTTTTATTTCTTTTGGATCAATCGAGTATTTCAAACCATATTTTTTTATTTCATTAATGAAGGAATCCTCTCCAATTGCAAAAAAACTTTGTTCTTTAAAATTCTGGAGAAGATAGTTAATAACAACAAGTGTAGAGTTGATAATTTCATCCTCATCAATGTTTAAGCCCCAGTTCCTTAGTAAAAGATAATAATCATTAACAGTGCCAGTGGTTTTATTTGAAACGAAAACAATTTTCTTTCCAATCGATTTTAAATGATTGATTACTTCATCAGCGTGAGGGATAAGATGTTCTCCCCGATAGATAGTGCCATCCAGATCGAAGATGAAACTATCGTATTTATCTAATAGCTTCATAAATCAAGTTCTCGCTTTATTACTGATAGAGATTCAGAAATTGAATGAGGCTTATAGCCAAGTTCGGTTTCAGCCTTGAGAGTCCAAAGCCCGGATTTTAGGGGTCTTCTCGCAGACTGATTTAGTTCCTCTGTTATAATTGGTGTAATTAAATTTTTATTAAGATTAAAATACTCTGCGATCCTGTTTGTGAATTCAAAACGTGATAAGAATTCTTTGCCGCCTATATTGTAAGTGCCGGTCTTTTTAAACTCAATAATTTTGTTTATTGCCTGAACAAGATCATCAATAAATGTCGGATTGTTAATTTGATCTTTAACTATCCTTATTTTTTCGTTATTTCCTAACGAACTTATAACCCAGCGAACAAAATCCGGTCTGCTATTAAGCGCAATTCCATACAATACATTCGTTCTGAGAATTGTGAAAAGAGTTCCGCTGATTTTTAGTGCATTTTCACTTGCAAGTTTTGTTCTACCATAATACCCTATCGGATTTGGAAGCGCATTTTCATCGTAAGGACCATTCTTTCCGTCAAAAATATAATCAGTTGAAATATGAATAATCTGAGCATCGATAGCTCTAGCAGCCTCGGCAATGTATTCTACTCCTTTAACATTTATCTTCCAGGCATCCTCGCGCATTTTCTCACTGAGATCGACATTTGTAAATGCTGCTGTGTGGATTATGAAATCAGGGCAATAGTCGTATATGACTTTCTTTATTTTATCTCTGGATTTTATATCACAGGGTATATAATCAACCGAACCAATAACCGATTTATCCTCAACCGAAGTGGCAAGCAACTCAATATTATCTTTTAAGGAATAATATTCGACTGTTCTTTGCCCAAGCATTCCATTCGAGCCGGTAACTATAATTCTATTTTTTATTAATCCGTTTGTTTGCATCTCTTTTTAAGTTTAAAAAGTCCTTTGCTTCCGAATATGTTGTCGCAATTCCTGCGAATAAATTAGCTTGGTCTAAGGCTAAAATTACGTTTTTATTTCTAATGTAATTGTAGAAATAAACTGCCCCAAATACATCACCACAGCCAACTTTATTAACAACGTTTGTTTGTAATGCGTCTTTGTGAACTTTTTTTACTGAATTGTCCTCGCTAAAAAAAACTGTTGCTCCTTTTTCAGCCCTGGTTATAATGATTTGTTTTATTCCATAAGTAAATAATTCTTCAACTATTATAGCTTCTTCATTCTGATCTGACAGCGTTAACAACTCTGATTCATTTGCCTGAAGAATATCAATGCACTCAGCCCAAAGATTAAAATCTGTTATCCGCCTGAAAATTCTATTACCTTTTTCATCCACACTCCGGCTAAATGTATGAACATCAAAATAAATAATGCCATTATAATTTTTTCTTAGCTCTTTAAGTTGCGAGAGTGATAAATCGTAACCCGTTATCATATTTATTAATATTCCATCAAAACGTTCCAGATCTTTTTCAGGTAAAATAAGATTTTCAGGAATCTCCGAATAAATCTCCTTTCGTTCACCGCTTTCACCTACTACCAGCTCAACACGCGGATTTGAGTTTACATTTTTAATGAACTCATTCTCTACGTGGTCGTAAGCTACATTAAATAGTTTGGCACTATCATCATTTATATTTGTACAAATAAATATTTTATCACCTGGTTCCACCTGACTTAAAAGTGAAATTACAGTATAGAAAATACCTCCGGGTTTTATTGAACGGCGATCTTTTTCAATTATATTGTCAACTACAGAATGACCTATTACGAGAATATTCAATTTTATTTTTTTTGTAAATATAGATTTAAGATAGCTTCAATTGAAATAATAATGGTTTCAAACTTCGTTAAAATAGCTTTATATTTGGTTATAATTGATGCGAATTAATACTTTAAGTTTTAAAGAATGAAAATAGGAATTACTTGTTATCCCACATACGGCGGAAGCGGTGTTATCGCCACAGAGCTGGGAAAAGAATTAGCCCTGCGTGGTCACGAAGTTCACTTCATAAGCTACGCTCTTCCATTCAGATTATCCCATTATATTGAAAACATTGTCTTCCACGAAGTCGAGATCAGCAACTATCCGTTATTCGAATTCCCTCTTTACTCACTTTCACTTGCAAGCAAAATGGTAGAGGTTGCTGAATTTGAAAAACTGGATTTGCTACACGTACACTATGCTATTCCGCACGCAACCAGTGCTTACCTTGCTAAAGAGATGATGAGTAAAAACCGTGATCTGAAAATATTTACTACGTTACATGGAACAGATATAACATTGGTTGGATTAGAGCCATCATTTTTACCACTGGTAAAATTCAGCATTGAGAAGAGCGATGGAGTAACGGCTGTATCACGATTTCTTAAAGAAAAAACTATAACTAATTACTCTTGTGAAACTGATATCCGGGTGATTCCAAATTTTGTAGATACTGATTTATTTAAGCCCCAAGAGAATGGTGAATTCAGAAAAGCTCTTGCACCAAACGGAGAAAAAATACTTGTCCACACCTCCAACTTCAGACCTGTAAAAAGAGTGCCAGATACAATCAAGATTTTTGAAAAAATCCAAAAGGAAATTCCATCTAAACTTATACTTGTTGGAGATGGCCCGGACAGATCAGAATGTGAGAGGCTTTCCCGGCAGCTTGAATTATGCGATAAAGTTAAGTTCCTGGGTAAACAGGATGCACTTGTCGAAATATTATCATCGTCAGATCTATTCTTAATACCATCACAATCTGAAAGCTTCGGTCTTTCTGCCTTAGAAGCAATGGCCTGCGGCTTGCCGGTAATTAGTTCGAGCGTCGGAGGACTTCCTGAATTGGTAAGACATAATGAAACCGGTTTCATTGCTGAGATAGGTGACGTGGATCGTATGGCAAAGTACGCACTTGAGCTGCTTACAAATGAAAGGAAATACAACCTCTTTTCTGAAAACTCACGGGAAAGAGCAGTTAATAAATTTGATAAATCCAAAGTGGTACCACTTTATGAGGAATATTACGAACACATATTGAGAAGCTAGCGATGATAATATATTGCACGGGCTCCAAACGGGGAGATGCTGCCTATAAAAAACTCCACAAAGATATTATAGATTTCACCGAGAGTTTGGGACATTCCGTGCTGTCTGAATTAAGTGATAAGTTTAGAAGCACCATCCCACTCACCGATAATCAGATTTATAAAAGAAGTCTTAAATGGATTGACGGAAGTAAGCTTATGCTGTCTGAGGTTTCCGAATCAACTCTTGATGTAGGTTTTGAAATTGCTTATGCTGTATTTGAAAGAAAGATTCCAGCACTTGCTCTTTACAAAGCTGATGTCCAAATTTCAAGTATGCTTTCTGGTTGCGACTCCCCTCTATTAACAATCCGGAAATATTATGACACGGATGAAATGAAAAGTATCATACAAACTTTCATAAACAAGATAGATAATTCTTGAGCGAGAAAGATTTTATTTTTAGTAAAGGCAGAGATCTCCAATTAAGCGGGATTAAAAATTTTCCTGTTGATTTTATCAACTCAAAATACTTTAATGTAATTGATGTACCTGAAAAGGAATTAGTTCTTGGCAAAGAATTTTTCGGATCGTACGAAGTCTCTACTATAGCAGGTGATTTTGTGTTAACCTTTAGCAGTGCATCGGAAGCTAAATATATTGTTTATGCAAGTAAGAATAGAAAAGACAAAATTAGAGTTCCAAAGGAATTCAATAGCATTAATGCAGCTGTTCAAAGCTATGAGAAATATCTGGATCAGCTTTTACAAGAGGTTAAGAAAGATTATTTAACAAGATTCAGTAACGGAAAAAATTTTACTTCAGTTTCAAAAGAGATTTTCAAAAAGCTGAACCTGACAAGATTATGAGAAAACAGTTCAGTGTATCGGATAAAATTTACACGTACCTTGTTACAACTTTTGGAGATGGGGCTGCAGACAAATACCGTGATTTTATTGAAGAAGAACCTGCCAAATACATCAGGGTTAACGAAAGAAAAATAAGTCGTGAAATCCTTGCTGTTCAGTTGTACCAAACCTATGGTATAAAATCAGAAGCAGTTTTATATCCAACAAATGCCCTAAAAGTAACAGACGGTTTCGATTTTGTCGGAAGCACTCTTGAGATAGCTTTCGGTTTTTACTATATGCAGGGATTGACATCTATGTTACCACCTATTGTACTCAATCCTTCATCAGAAGATTTAGTCCTCGATCTGTGTTCAGCACCGGGTTCTAAAACCACACAAATTGCAGAACTGATGGATAACAAAGGAGTGCTGATTGTAAACGAACTGGAAATTGAAAGAATTAAAGCATTGGTCTTTAATCTTGACAAGATGAATTACCTCAACTACGGCGTTGTTAATTCCAGGGGTGAAGTTTTAAGCAAGTATTATAATTCTTACTTTGATAAAATTTTGGTTGATGCTCCTTGCAGCGGACTTGGTATAATCCAAAAAAAGAGTGAAATAAATACCTGGTGGTCGCTCGAACGTGTAAGCCATCTAAGCGAATTACAGAATAAGCTTCTTATTTCTGCAATTAAAATGTTAAAAGTTGGAGGTGAACTTGTTTATTCAACCTGCACACTTACACCGGAGGAAAATGAAGTAATTATTAAT
>JBATIA010000219.1:0-5144 GCA_049667415.1 Ignavibacteriaceae bacterium | reverse complement strand
CAGCACCGGGAGCAAAACGTACAAACTCACATTTTTCAGCACCCGTTTTTAAATTACTAATTAAATCATTAGAAATACTTCGGTTTCTTAAATCATCTGAAGCTCGCTCAACAGTAAATTCTGATTTAGGTATGTGAAGTTTATCTTCCAAATATCCAAATAAGGCCGAGGACAATTCTGTATAAAATTCTTTATGGTTTTGTGTATCCATTAATTTCTTAGCCTGTTTCAAACGATTCTTAGCTACCTTCTGCGCTTTCTGATATCTAAGAAGAACAACATTTCCGTGCAATTTATCATATCTTCTTTTCCATCCGATCAAGCCAATGCTCAGAATCAATGGAAGAGCACCTGCAATTAAAAATCCAGTTGAGTTAATGATGTAACTTTCTTTCTTCTCAATATCGTCAAATGAAGTTTTAATAAAACGTATATCTTCCCCAAGCTGCTTAACATCTTCCTTTCCTACAATTTCTGTTGAAGCAAGCTTATCACCTGGTTTTATATCAATAGTGAAAGGCTGCGACTTTAATGTGATGTATTTTTTCTTTCCCGGATTAAAGTAAGAAAATTCAATAGGTGGGATTTCCCTAATTCCAACAACACGAGGTACAAAAAGATATTCTGCTTTCTTAGTACCGTTTATTTTCGACTTTCGATTTATTTCTTCGTTTACTTTCGGTTCATACTTTTCAAAACCACTGGGAAAATTTACTTCCGGCATATCAAGAAGTTTAATATTTCCCGACCCTGAAATATCAACATTCAATGTCAACGGTTCATTTGATTTGGTAGTTGTATTGTTTAATCTAGCATTGAATGAAAAGTCACCAACAGCACCTTTAAATGTTTCCGGCTGACCTGCTGGTAGTGGTTCAACTTCAATTTTTACAACATTAGATTTAGCATTAAATTCATACATTTCAGATCTTCCAAAAGGATCACCAAAGAAATCATCCCAAATACTTTTATTTTTTTGTTTTTGAATTTGAATAGGCACAGTTAATTCAAAAGGTGTGACTTCTAAAGTTCCTATCTGAGTTGGAAACAGTGCGGCTTTCTTTAACACTCCGACGCGAAACTGCTTCCCATTTACAATTTCTGTACTAAACGAAATGTTACCAGGTGTTTCAAGTTCCTCAGCCCAAAATCCCTGATATTGGGGAAGCTTGTTAATTGACATTTGCGCTGCAATGCTCAATCTTGTATATAATTTATACGTGACTGTAACCTGTTCACCTTTGAACGCTTTAGTTTTATCAACAGTAGTACGGATAAAAAGATTTTTGGCAATTTCATCGTAAGAAATACGGGAATCATCTTTATTTTGTTGAGGTTTATCCTTCCCTTTTACAACAGATATTTTAATAGGTTTTGATTGATAAGTCGTTCCATCCTGTTCAATACTGGCTGAACCAATTGAATACATACCAACTGATTTTGGTTGGATAACAAAAGAATATGTCAGCGATGCAGATTGTGCTCCGTTAATTATCTGAATACTAGTCGATTGATTGGGTCCGGATAGAACCATAAAATTCTCAAAGGAAGGAGGCGAGAATTTTGTCAGGTTATTTATACTTGAACCCGAGAAAGTAAACGAAACCTGAAATCGTTCATTATCCGCAACTGTAGTCTCATTTACTGAAGCAGTAAACTCCTGACCAAAGTTTGATTGTTGCAGCAAGATTAAAAATAAAAAGGCAGAAAGTAAAAAGATTATTTTCCTTCGACTTTTGACATTTGACTTTTGACTTTTAACTTTACTCATTACCAATCTTTTTCCGTTTTAACTCTCTGTCCCCTAACTTTTCTAAGTTGTTTTTGCAGATCCTTTTCATTGTCTTTCAACGCATCAAGAATTCTTTCAGCCTCCTGCTTGGAAATTTTTTGCTCCTCTTGCTTCTGATTTTGAGGCTGCTGCTGCTGATCCTTTTGTTGTTGATCCTGCTTTTGCTGGTTCTGTTGCTGATCCTGGTTTTGCTGTTGCTGATCCTGATTTTGGTCTTTGTTCTGATCATTATTTTGATTTTGCTGCTGCTGATCCTGATTTGGATTATTTAACATATTCAAAGCATAAGAAAGATTGTATTTAGTTTCCTGATCATTTGGGTTCAATTTTAATGCTTCTTTATAAGCTCCAATACTTTCTTTTATCTTTTGTGATTTAAGAAGTGAATTACCAACGTTATGATAGATCTTTGCTTTTTCTTCATCAGTTTTTGCATTTGTTAATGCTGATTGGAAAGATTTAATAGCTTCATCGTATCTCTGCTGTTTATAATACGCATCACCAAGATTGAACTTTGCTTCCAAACTTTCAGGATTTTTTTCAGCGCCCTTTTTAAAGTTTACTTCAGCATCAGAGAATTTTTTCTCATTATACAAATCCACACCCTCGTTTACTAATCCCCTTGTGGATTGAGCATTAGTTTGAGCCGGGATTAATATAAGAAGAACCAGAATTATAAATAAAACCGTTTCTTGATTTTCATTGCGAGGAGTGAAACGACGAAGCAATCTTCTAACTAAAGAAAAATTTAAAGCTTGCTTCTTCCGACTGCAGTCGGAATCGCAATGACGATCTGAATATTTGAATTGAGTCATTGTTCCAGTCCTAATTTTTTATTTAATCTTGCATATAAGGGAGATTTCTTTTCGGAAATGAAAAACTCAAACACCAGAAGAATAATAGCCGGTATTAAAAAGTAATAAAAGCGATCCTCGTAATCAGTTACTTTTTTAATCCCAAACTCAGTCTGTTCAAGTTCCGAAAGTTCTGAGTAAATCTGATCAAGATAATCCTCATAGTTTGTCCCTCTATAGTATTTTCCGTTCCCAGCTATTGCTATTTCTTTTAGTGTCTGCTCATCCAGCTTAGTTAGAACCGTATTTCCATCTCTGTCTTTCTTAAATCCAACAAGCTGACCGTTTCTATTGTACATTGGTATTGGAACTCCACCAGGGGATCCTAATCCAATCGTATAAATTTTAATTCCTTTAGATGTTGCGTTCTCGACTGCATCCGTTACATCACCCTCGTGATCTTCACCATCAGTTATTGCAATAATTACTTTATCTGTAGAAAGAGAATCAAATGATGCAATTGCAAGGTTGATTGCCGAAGCTATAGCAGTTCCCTGGCTAGGTACAGAATTGACATCAACAGCAGAGAGGAATAGATTCGCAGCAGAGTAATCAGTTGTCAGAGGTATTTGCACATACGCCTGACCAGCAAATATGATTAGTCCTATTCTATCACCCCGTAATTCATTAATAAGATTTGAAATCTGATATTTAGCTTTTTCAAGCCGGCTTGGTTTAATATCTTCAGCCATCATGCTGTTCGATACATCAAGTAATATAAAAACATCTATTCCGGTTTGCTTAACCTCCTGCAATTTTGTACCTACCTGAGGATTGGCAGCTGCAATTACCAGACAAGCCAAAGCCAATAAAATAATACTAAACTTTGTCCATCGTTTAACGTTACTATCAGATGGGAAAAGTGTTTTATGAAGCTCTTTATCCGCAAATTTTTGAAGTATTTTTTTTCTGTTTTTCACCAAATACCAAAATAAAAATATCAATACCGGTATAAGGTAAAGCGCGTTTAAATATTCAGGATTAGCAAAACGAAACATAAACTCGTTAATTAATTTTTAATATTGATTATAATTTCTTCAACTAATTTTATTTATCATTGATATAAAGCATGATTGCATGAATGCTTGATTAGAATTTATATTTTTCAATTATTTCCCTAAGTACATAATCGCTTTTCCATTCAGCTTTATCGATTTTCGTAATCATTGTTTTATTCATTTTGATTAATTTATTTTCTAAGGAATAATGCTTTTTATCATATTCATCAAACCATTTTTTATCAATGTCATGAGTAGAAAGTAAAGCAAATATCTGTGAATAATTTTCCGCAAGAGATGATAACGCAATATTCACAAATTGAATATATTCTCTGAGTGATCTTCTACTATAACCTTCAGCAATGTTAGAGTGAACAGAAAAAATTGAATCTTCTACCTGTGCCCGAACCTTAAATGGAACATTACCAAGAGTTCTAATATTATTCTTAAGAGAGACATACAATTGTACAGCCTCTTTCCAAACCTCAAGTTTTCTAAATCCACGATTAATATTTTTATTTCTATTTAACAGTTCCTCATCCATCTAAAAACCTTTATAAAAATTATTTTACGTCAAAACTTCATGCAGCCATGCATTAATGCTACCATACATTCTTTTACGGTAGTTTCCTTAATATAGTTCTGGATAATCCGAGTTCGACAATTAGCAAAATCATTCCCCACCATAACCAGCTATGGTATTTCTCGCTGGCATTTTTGTATGAGGTAATTTCAATTTTAGTTTTTTCAAGCTTATCGATTTTATCATAGATTTCTTTTAATGCACGATTGTTAGTAGCCCTGAAATACTGCCCATCAGTTAGACCGGAAATTTTCTGAAGTACAGCTTCATCAATTTCAACCGGCACCATCTGGTAACGAGTACCGAAAGGTGTTTTCACCGGGTAGGGCGCCTCTCCCCTTGTTCCAACACCGATTGTATAAACACGTATCCCAAAAGTCTTTGCCATTTCTGCTGCACTAATTGGATCTACCTCTCCACTATTATTTACACCGTCAGTAACTAAAATTATTATTTTACTCTTAGCATTACTGTCTTTCAACCTATTTATTCCGTTTGCAATAGCATTTCCGATCGCTGTTCCATCCTCAATCATTCCACTTCGAATATCAAGCAAAAGATTTCTTAGTACATTGTAATCAATAGTTAATGGACATTGTGTAAATGCATCTCGTGAAAAAACAACCAATCCTATACGATCTGAAATTCTTCCTTCCACAAAGTTATCAATAACATTTTTTGCAGCTTCAAGCCGGTTTGGCTTTAAATCTTCAGCAAGCATACTTCCCGAAATATCCAGAACCATGGCAATATCGATTCCTTCAGTAGTAACATTTTCACCTGAGCGAAAGCTTTGTGGTCGTGCAAGTGCAATTATTAAAAGTCCTACTGCAATCATTCTTACCGCAAATGGAATATGCCTCAATCTTTCCCGAAATGTTGATGGAATATCTTTAAAAATATTCAGCGAGGAATAC
>JBATIA010000218.1:0-5791 GCA_049667415.1 Ignavibacteriaceae bacterium | reverse complement strand
CGGTGGGTGGATTTCAATGTTAAATAAAACAATAATTCAGTTTAAAATAAAAAAGGCGGCACAAAGCCGCCTATAAATTAATGAGTAAACTTTATCGTATTATTTCTATAAGAGCGCTAGCAACTGTGCGGTCGTCCTCGTCGAGTAAAAACACTCTAAAAAATCCTGTTTCTTCAAATTCCATATCACTTTCATCATTCCTTGCAAAATATACATACTTCATATCTCTATCAACTGTAAAATAGAATTTTTTATAGTATTCAAATTTGCCATTTCTTTCATTGTACTTGTCGTATTGTATTGCTACATCTCTCAGTCTAAGTGCGTTATCTGCTTTAACCACTACGGTTATATAACCTTTAGTAAATCTATCACTTACACCAATTTCGCCATCATAGCTGTCATATTTTTCACAGAAATACATTACCGGTTCAGATTGGGCTAAGGATATTGATTGCATTGCAAAGAATGCAAGAAACATTGTGAACAAAAGCAGGTAGTTGATTTTTTTCATTATTCTCTCCTTTGTTATTTGATTATTTAGTTAAGTGAACTAATAATAATAAAAACTGTACCAATGCTATTGGGAGTGTAATCTTCGAATAACTAAGAAAAACATAATATTGTAATTTTAATCAAGTTCTTTTCTACTTCATTTTACAAATAAAATTACAGATTTACATTTAGCATATAATAATTAAAATCCATAGCATCCGAAATTGTTTCCTGCCTAATTGAAAAATTCAACTATTTAAATAATAAAATCAAGTGGTATCCGAAATATTTTTCAATAATTCTAAAAAAGAAGTCTAAATGTTTTTAATATATTTGTTATTAACAGTTAAAGTAATACTAAACTATTGAATAATAATAAAATAAAACATATCTGCTTTGATCTTGATGGCACTCTCGTCGATTCTAAAACTACTATTCTTGAAAGTACAAAGGCTGCATTAAATCAATTGAAAATCGATCACAATATTTCAGAACATGCATTCAATAATATGATAGGGAAACACTTTGTTGATATATTCATCGAATTAGGAATAGAGAATATTGATTTTGAACAATTTATTTCGGTTTACAAAAAACTTTATTTTGATTTTATATTTTCATCTTATCTTTATCCTGGTGTTAAGGAGGCATTAAATTATCTGAATGAAAGGCAGATAAAAATATCATTACTAACTACAAAAACTCAGGAGCAGGCTGAAAAAATAGTTGAACATTTTAATATTCTGACCGTTTTTAATTATGTAATGGGCAGAAGGGATGGAATGGCACACAAACCTTCGCCTGAGCCCCTTTTATTTATTTGTAAGGAACTTCAAGTTGATCCGGCGGAATCATTGATCGTGGGTGATACAGAACTTGATATTCAATGCGGAAAAAGTGCTGGTACAAAAGCCTGTGGAGTACTATTCGGATATCGAACAAAAGAACAACTTAAAAAAGAAAAGCCGGATTTTTTAATATCCGGCCTCAGTGAATTGAAAACTATTTTAGAGTTAGAGTATGAGAAAGAGTAAGATAAATTAATTTCTCACTCTTCTTCTTAATCCCGCCTTTGGCGAGGTTCGCCCTTGGCGACTTACTTTAGTGTTACCATCTTCCTTGTCTGTGTGAACGAGCCTGATTTCAAAGTATAGATGTAGACTCCGGAACCAAGACTGCTCTTCAAATCTTCAGTTGAGAATTCAACAGAATAATTTCCGGCCTCTTTAAATTCATCCACAAGTGTTGCAACCTCAGATCCCAAAATGTTGTAAACTGTTAACTCAACATTTCCATCAGCTGGAATTGAGTAGTTAATAACTGTAGATGGATTAAATGGATTCGGGTAATTCTGCTCGAGAGCATAATTATAAACTCCCTCGAAGTGAACTCCTTCTGTAGTGTAAATTCTGAAAGAACCGTCAAAATCAATTTGCTTCAATCTGTAGAGTAAAGTTCCTTTAATTGGATTTTTATCATTGAAAGAATAGTTATTAGTACTGGTTGAACTTCCGCTTCCTTCAACAAAACCGATCGTCTGCCAGCCATAACTGTTAGTTAATGATTTTCTCTCAATCTCAAAACCCATATTATTGAGTTCACTGGATGTTGTCCAGTTCAAAACGACTTCCTTACTAAATGCTGTTGCAGTGAATGAGGATAGTTCGACGGGCACAATTCCATAAACATAAATGATAATGTCATCTACATACCAGCCGTCTTCAGTGACTAAGCCATCTGTTCTTAATTGATACTGAAGTTTATTCTGTGTAGTGTTATACCCGGTTAGGGACATCTCTTCCTGAGTCCAGTTTGATGAAATACCATCGTACAAAGGTTCTCCGTTTGGTTGAAAACTCCCAACACCTGGCTCTGTGTAGTTGCCAGCAAGAGGTATCCAGGTTGTTCCATTGTTAGTTGAAATTTTAACCTGTCCATAATCCCAATCGTCTTCAATATTAAATCTTGTCCAGAATCCTAAACGCGGATGCTGGTAGCTGCTTAGGTTAATCGGATCTTTAAGCGTCATAGTAACGGTAGCGTTATTTACATAATTACCAGTTTTACTATCAGTAAAAGATGTGGGAGCTGAGTGATAGCTTGTAGTAGTCGATTCCCACTTTGGTGTAGTTGGAGTTGCTGTGATGGTCCATAAAATTGCAGGATCATTTGTTGAATCCGCAAAAATTATAACCGGAGTTCCAACGATGAAACTCATCGTATCAGCATACATCGGAGTTCCACTGGTAGAAACAGTAATTATCATTTTAACTTTTACATCTGCTACTAATCCGCTTCCCAGAGTAAAAGAAAGTTTCTGGCTGTTATTGACTGTAGTTCTTGCCAAGATATTTCCAATTGAAATATTTCCATTGTTGATAGTTATTTGTGGATTATCAGATGAAAGTGAAAGAGCTACATTATTTGCATCTGAAAGTCCTTTATTTCTTAATTGAGGAATAGAAATTTCTACAAAATCACCCGGATTAAAATATTGCTGTGAGAAACCCGGATTTATCATTTTCACAAAAGCTCCGGCAACCCAGGTATAATAAAGATTCGGCAAAAGGTTTTCGATTGCAAGCGGGAATATCTCTGCCTGCGTTGGCCAGAAACCAGTGCTTCCAACTTCAGGAGTCATTGCAAAAATCTTTGGCTTGCTTGTTTGTTCACCGTACATCCAGTCATCCGAAGAACCATTTACATCATAAAGTATCTGAGGTGGTTGACCATTTTCATATCCGTTATAGGCGACCATATCATCTGAGTATTCAATAAAAATTGCATTATCTGGTGTTGGGGAGTTTATATATCCCCAGGGATACAAAAGAAGATTAGAGTAAGTATGGTAATTAAGAGCAGTTTTGAAATTTTTTGAATTAGCAAAATTCCTTATTGCTTGTGTTTCCGGTTCTGAAAATGCAGCTGTTCCTCTGTAAGTTTCTGAACTCGGTGTTCCACTTGAACCGCTGTTATTGTATCCCCACATATATCCAAAGTTTCTGTTAAGATCTACTCCGTAGCTTCCTCCGTTATTTCTTCTGTTCTTCCTCCACATTCCACCGCCGCCTGGGTTTGTCTGTCTGTTGTATTCGTAACCATCCGGATTTATACACAGCACAAAATATATTTCTCTGTTATTTACAAGGTATGTTACTTCAGGATCGGTTCCATAATTTTCAAGCAGGTAATACATATAATACATAACCGTCATCATTCCCTGAGGCTCTCTCGCATGTATTAATGAATTCATATGGACCTGAGGTTCGCTTTCATTAACAGTGGGATTATCTGATATTTTAACTGCATATATAGGTCTGTTTTCTATTGATAGACCGATTGAAAACTTTTGTGTAATGATATTTGGATATTGTAAATACATCGAATCCAACTTTGCATTTATTTCAGCCAGGGTATAAAACCCGCCCATAGAACCATAACCAAATCCGCCAACATTAAAAATGTCTTTGCTTTGCTGAATAAATTGCTGCTTCTCATATTCAGTTAGCTTGGGAAGATTTGCATAATAATTATACCAGTCATCAATTAAAATTTCATAAGAGAAACCAGTTGATTGAAGTATTGCAAAGTCATTGTCGCTTATAAAAGTTCTGATTGAATTATCCTTTTCGTAAACGAGATGATCGAATTCCATTCCTGCACTGAAGAGTGTGTTTATATCTTTAATATCATTAAGATAAATTTTGACTTCTTTATAATTCTGAGAATATAAATTGAGAGTTGTAGAAAGGAACATAACAGTTAGTAAAAAATATTTTGTCATAATTGACCCCATTAAATTTTATTTATAATTCTAATGTAAGTTTAATTTATGTAACTCTTTGGTTAAGTCTCATTTATAGATAGCAAGCAATCCGCCATTTATATACAATTTATATGCAAATAAAATAGTTAGATTTACAGCTATTTGGTGACTTAAATCAGAATAAGTTTCACTAATATTGAGAAAAATTTCATTTTTTGAGAGAAGATTGCTCAAAATCTATTTCTTGAAAAGATCCAAATCCATTTATTCGGGTTGTTTTGAGAGTAAATCAAAAGCATTATCTACAGCTTTGTGAGTTCCTGTGATGACAATAGTGTCGCCCTGATGGAGAACATCTTTTGCGGATGGAGTTGTTATGGTTACTCCTTTTCTAACAATTGCAATTATGGTTGCATCTGTTTTACTGCGTAAATTCAATTCACCTATTGTTTTACCTACAAACTTGTTATCATCATTAATGTAAAAAGTATCTGTTAATCTTGCAGAAAGTATTTCATCAATATGACTGAATGCAACCTCTGCACCTTCCTCTGAGCGTAAGTATTTGTAGGATTCTCCCCGCAGTAAATTGACCTGCTGCATAATAACGTTCAAAGGAATATGATATTGTTCCAGTACTTTTCTAAAAATCTGGATTGAGGTTTCAAACTCTTCAGGTATTACAAGATCAGCACCGATCCTTACAAGTTCATCTGTTTCTGTCATAAATCGCGTCCTGACTATCACATTTATATTTGGGTTTAACTCTTTAGCCAGCTTCAAAGTCCTTCTTGATGTATAACGATCAGAAATGGCAATAACAAGAACTTTGGCAGTATTAATCTGAGCATATTTAAGTACTTCATAGTTACCAACATCGCCATAAATTATATTCTCTCCCTTTACTTTTTCCTTTTTAACAGTATCGGGATTCATCTCTATAATTATATGCCTGATCCCTGTTTCTTTTAAAACGTGAGCTAAATTTCTTCCATTTAGCCCAAACCCGGCAATTATAACATGATTTGTATACTCCTCCATTATTTTTTCTTTTGGTTTGCCCACAACTATTTGGTTTGATTTGCCTGCAATTCTTGGCGCCAATCTGAATAGAAAAGGGGTAAGGATCATTGTTATTATGGTAGCGGAAAGAAAAATATTAAAGAACTCGGAAGAGATTAAATTAAGATTTAACCCATGCTCGCCAAGTATAAATGAAAACTCACCAACCTGCGCCAATCCAATACCGGCAATGATTGCAATCCTCAAAGGGTATTTTAATAAAAGGACTACAATTGTTATGATTATTCCTTTTAGTAATAATAAACCTAGTGATGAAGTGATAACTAAAAAAGGATTACTAAATACAGAGTCTAAGTTTAGTAGCAAACCAATTGACACAAAGAATATACTGTTGAAAGCATCTCTCAGAGGAACGGTATCAGCAATTATCTGATGACTGTATTCTGATTCAGAAAAAATTAATCCTGCAATAAAAGCTCCAAGTGCAAATGAGAGACCGAGTGAGTA
>JBATIA010000217.1:0-1716 GCA_049667415.1 Ignavibacteriaceae bacterium | reverse complement strand
CTGCAGAAGGACTAACTTATCTTAGGTTGCACCGTGCTGTGATGCCGTATAATTCTGTTTTTGTGCTTCTTTTTCTTTACTATGCTTTTGATTTCAAAATTCCGAAATATTATTGGTTAATAACTACCGCAATAGTTATTACAGGATTTTATGCTATACTTGATCCAATTTTAAATTTTAATTACGTACAGATTCCTATTGTGATTGCAACTCTTGAAGCTTTCAGAATTTGTATTTTTGCTATAAAAAAGAAAAAATATGATGCCTGGATTATAGCAGCCGGTTTCATTCTTCTCTTTCTATTCTCATTATACGACCTGTTTATGGACCTGGGGATAATCAGTCCTGTTGGCGGAATTACAAATGGTTATCCTTTCGGTTTTCTCTGCCTGATCATTTTTGCCTCGATTTATTTAGCCAGAGATTTTGCAAGAGCGAATAAGACGATATTAATCAAAGAACGTGAAGCAAAGGAAATGGAAATTGCTCAGAGAATTCTAGAGGCAGAAGATAAAAGAAAAGCTAAAGAATTAAACGAAGCACGTGAATTACAGCTGTCTCTTTTACCGCAGTGTATAACTAATTTAAAAAATTATGAATTTTGTTTCGATATGCGTCCCGCGACGGAAGTAGGAGGCGATTATTATGATTACAATATTTCCAAGAATGGCGAAATTTCTATTGTTATCGGTGATGCAACAGACCACGGAATGAAAGCAGGAATGATGGTATCGATTATTAAAAGTTTGTTCCTGACTCACATAAATAATATGGAGATAAAAGAATTTCTAAACAGCTGTTCGCGTACAATTAAGCAGATGAAATTAAAGAATCTTTATATGGCTCTTATGCTTGTTAAAATAAATGACCGACATTTAACAATGTCTTCAGCCGGGATTCCGCCTTTATTGCTATACCGTAAGAAAACGAACGCTATAGAAGAATATAAAATAAAAGGAATGCCGCTTGGTGCAGTAGAATCGTACCCGTATGAAACAGTAGATATAGAATTAGAAACTGGCGATACTGTTGTTATTATGACTGATGGTCTTACCGAACTATTCAACAAGGATAAAGAATCTTTTGGTGATGAAAGGCTGAAGAAAATATTTTTGCAGAACGCAAATGAACATGTAACTGAAATTGTTAACAAATTGTTTCTAGCCGGGGTGGAATGGAGAAAAGAAAATAAGCAAAACGATGATATTACACTTGTTGCTTTTAGGTTCAAGAATAGCTGAAAGGTATTAATTGCCATCAGAAGATAAATTATTATATAATTCTGGAATTGGACCGGTTCCCAAAAGGATTAACTATATTTATCAATAAAATTTATTTCTTACACCCAAAGGCTTGGGCAGGTGGTGAGTTAAACTATTATGAACACCATAGAAAAACTCGGTTTCGACAACTGGTTTAGCGATAAAGTTGATTTATCTAAAACTGATTTCAACATCGTTAGAGTAATAAGCGTAAATAAAAACAGCTTTGTTGTTTCCAATGTTGTAAAGGATATTTATGCAGAGCTTACCGGAAAGTTTTTATTTAATTCTGAGGACTCGCTTGATCTGCCTGCTGTCGGCGATTGGGTTTATGCACAGTTGTTCGATGATGACTCGCTTGCAATTATTCACGATATACTTCCGCGTAAATCATTACTAAAAAGAAAAGCATCCGGCAAAAAAGTTGAATACCAGCTTATTGCAGCAAACATTG
>JBATIA010000216.1:0-1645 GCA_049667415.1 Ignavibacteriaceae bacterium | reverse complement strand
CGATAATGATTCATAGAGATGAACGTCAAACAAACCATTATCAGGCAAAGGATCAGACCGATATCGAAGCTTGCCTGTAAAAAACGCTGACTTAAGTATTCCCATGTTTGAGATATTTGCTGTAAATGATTCATTACTTCCTCCTATTGTTGCTTGAAAATTTTTATATGTTAATATGTTTTTAATCACCGCGTAAGTTATAGCACTTTGAGTATTCAGCTTTTTAAGATATCTTAAAATGAAATCAGGATTGTTGAAAAAATTATTTCCTTCTGCGGTTATTCCAAGGCTTGCATTAATCAGAAAATATTTTTTTAATGTCTTTCCATCCTTTTCATATAACAAGCAGCCAACATCTCTCAGAACTGCGTTTTTGAAATTTATTTTGTAAGGAACATTCTCAATCATATTTGTTGTATGAAATGGTTTATGAAAATCATTGCTAGAACCTATTCCAACCGCACCGATTTTTATCTGTTTCAATGCTGAAGGCTCAAGTAACTGAATACACCTATTCAGGAAGTAATTTATTGAACCATCTCCACCTGCGATGATGAAATCGGTTTTGCCCTTTTTAAGAGCTTCGACTATAAATTCATCCGCTGAACCATTGGTACCAACAACGAAAGTCTCCGTTGATCCATTTAAATTTAATTGTGGGTAAACCAGATTCCATTTTCTCTGTGCTGTCCCACCTCCAGAATTTTTATTTATTAAAACTATCATCTCAATACCTATATCTGCTCCTTTGCTGGCCTTACTTTCAACACAATTATATAAACAGAATAAAAAGCCAGCAGGGGAATGAACCATTCCGGTTGATTTAGAATTGCTAATCCTGAGAGAAGAAGTATGTAGCTGTGTACGCACGGTGCAATTGCTTTATGAGCCTCATCATCTTTTTTAACCGTATGTAAATTCATTTGAGAAAAAATGGAAGCACCAATTCCTCCGTAGGCAAAAATCAATGCTCTTAATATTGTTTGATAAGGAAATGAATCAAATGCCAGTATAATAATCAAAGCAAAAACGGAAGCTGATGCAATAAAACCGAATACATCGCTTACTACAGATGAAATCTTTCGTCCAAACAATACTGGAAGAGTATTGTAAGCTGTTGCTCTGTCAGCAGAAATATCTTTGAAGTAACCCGTCAAAACGAAATTGGCATATCCGAAGAATACAGATAAGATTGCTGCAATAAATATAGGATTTGGAAAATCTAAGTAAGTTGATCCAAGTCCGGCCAGGTATGCCATCATAAAAAGAACAAGAACAATCCAGGAGTTATAAAAAGGACCTGCCCACCATTTCCGTTTGAAATATGTATAAGTTACTAGTCCAATTCCAGAAAGAGCACCCAGAAAAATGTTTAATGGATTAAGATAAGTTAAAATCGAAATGCAGAATAAAAGCCCGACAGCGCTTATAACAAGAAAATAATTTCTGTTTACAACCCCTTGAGTCAGGGGTCTGTAAGGAGATGAGATTGAATCGGTATCAATCTGAAAACAATCTGTCAACGCTTGTCCAAATCCATATGATAAAAAGCTTGCAAAGAATATTAACAATGCTTTAACTGTATTTATTTCTATTGCGAATGACATTCCTGCAATTCCTGTTATTCCCGATACGAACATGAGAT
>JBATIA010000215.1:0-7411 GCA_049667415.1 Ignavibacteriaceae bacterium | reverse complement strand
AAATTAAACAAGCTCAAATAATCTTATTGAACCGGAGCTGGTTTGTAGTTCGCTCTTAGCTTCTCATACTTATTTTTTTCTTCCTGAGTTAAAGGTGGTATTGAGAAAGTCTGATCAGGATATATTAAATCAGGGTTCTTAATTTTATCCCTGTTTGCCTTATAAATTACAGGCCATGCAAAAGCATTTCCATAGTGTTCTTTCTTCTTAGCAATATTCCAAAGGCAATCACCTCTTACTACCTTGTAGGAGATTACAGGTGGAGCATCAATCCATTCATCAAGAGCTTTCTGCATCTTGTTATGAACCTTATCAAAGAACTCAGGTAAAGCACTTATCTTGTTCATCTTTAGTGCGTCAAGATCAGCTTGTCTATCAGCTTTGGGAGCTTCTTTTCTTTTTATTTTACCATCAAGTTCGTTTACAGCATTTCTAAAATTGTCAACATCACTTCTGGTAGCACCAACCAGGGCATAAAGCTCATCAATACATTCTTCAGGATCCTGAAGACCAGCTTTTACTGTATTTAAATTTTCAATGTCAGCTTTTAAAGCTTCAATTTCAGACATCAATGCCTGCTTCTTCCCGGCAAGCCGGGTCATTTCAGCTTCCCATTCTTCACTTGTCATCTCTTCTTGCTGTGCAAAGGAAGAAAGAGATAACAGGAAAACAAGGGAAAGAAAATAAACTAAATATTTCGTGAGTTTCATTTTTTTCTCCAATTTCTTTTATTAAAAAATTCCTGTTTGTAATTATTTAGGCAACTTTTCAAGGTTTGCCTTGGTTTCTTCCTTTTGCTTATTGCATTCAGCCAATTTACGGTTTATTGTCTGAATTTCAGATTCAAGCTGAGCTCTCTGATCTTTAAGAGAATTTGCTTCTGCCTCAAGAGATTTTACTTCATCCCGTAAAGCATTCAGCTCAGCATACTGAGCATCACTTACACCACCGCACCCTGCAAACATTGCAATGCTTATAAACATCGCAGTAGCTAGTACGGGGGTCCTGAAATTTTTAAGTAGGCTCATATGTAACCTCCGATTATTATTGATTATTAAATTAAATTGATTAGAAATAAGATAAACTTTCAACTTCGTGATTTTTAGAAAGTAGTATAAAATTTCGGTTATCTATATAACTAAAAACGTTAAAATATTCAAATAAAAACAACTTTTTTATTTAAAGAAGCCTTTTTTCAACGAAACTGGTATATGTTTCACCAGCAATAATCAAATGGTCAAAAACAGGAATATCCAGTATTTTGCCAGATTCCACTATTTTTTTTGTTATCCTTAAATCTTCATTGCTAGGTTCCGGATTACCGCTGGGGTGATTATGAATTAAAATAATACCCGCCGACGAATTATCAATTGCAACCTTAAAAATTTCCCTGGGATGTACCACACTCGAGTTCAGATTGCCAATAGAAATCGTTTCGTATTTAATAACTTTATTTGCCGAATTAAGACATACTACAATAAATTTTTCTTTAATTTCATCTCTTAAAATTGGGATAAAAATATCTGCAATATCCTGTGGCGAAGTAATTTTTCGATTTGAAAACCATTTTGACTGAGATAAGATTCTTCTACTTAACTCAAATGCAGCCGCTAAAGTCGCGGCCTTATCTTTCCCAATACCATCTACTTTCTGGAGCGAATCAATAGTCCTGGTTGCAAGCATTGCCAGGTTTCCATCACTGTTTATTATTTCTCGCGCAATTTCCAGAACTGATTTACCCTTTTTCCCTGTTCTGAGAAGTATTGCAACGAGTTCAGCATCCGAGAGACTTTGAGAACCTCTAAGTAATAATTTTTCCCGCGGACGGTCATCGAGAGGCAGATCTTTTACTGTTAACTTTTTTTCTTCTTTCATTCCGATCACTGACTGAGACGAAACTTATCTACTAATTCAAATACTCCATCTTTATACCGTACAATATTTAAAAATCTATTGACTCTTTTTTCATCAAATGAAATATTATTGTGCATACCACTACTAATCATACCGGAGATCATCTTAGTCTTCAGATTTTCCCGGCCAAATTCACTATTCCTTAATGCTGTAAGAACAAATTTTGCTGCATCGTAGCCGTAGAGTGCATTACGGTTAACATCTTTTCCGGTAACCGAAATAAACTGGTCATTGAAGTTATAGTAATCATCAGTGTTAAAATCAACAAAGTAATCCGATGTGAAAATTAAGTTGTTGCTTATTTCGGGCGCTGTTTCAAAACCCTTTGCTGTAAACCAATCCTGGTTACCATACATCGGGATCTTTGTGTAGAATTTTATTAATTCAGAAAAAATATAGGGTGTTACTGAGTTATCGGAAAGTGGAATATATATGCCTTGAGTAGTTAATGAATCACTATAAATGTTCGAAAGTGGAAGGCTAAAATCAGTCGTAGTATCCTTAATTGTTTCTCTTCTTAACACAGTTCCACCTAATCTTTCAAATTCCTCTGCAAAGTTAGCTGCTAGCAGAGGTGAATATCCATTTATTGAATTGATGACCGAGACTGCTCTCTTGTTTTCGACATAGAAAATGTATTGTGCCATAACTTTCCCTCGCGTTGAAAAAGAAGGATTTGCCTGGAAGAAGTTTTGGTTCAAACTTGTTAAATCGTCATCTGTTGCTGTGGGTGATATTATTGGAATATCGTAATCATCAAATTCTTCCAAAGTAGCACGTACTTCGTTACTAAAGATTGGGCCCAGAATAGCTATTAGGGAATTAAGGGAAGTAAACTCTTCCCGGATTTTTTTTATTTCTTCTGTATCCTTTTTAGTATCACGAATTATTAGTCCAATTTTATCGCTTCTCGACTGATTGAATTCATTTACGGCAAATTTTATTCCTTCCAGAATTTCAGATGCTGGTTGTGAAGTAAATTCACCAGTTGAGTTTGTCTCTAAAGGCAGCATTACACCAATTAAAGAAACTACCGGTCCAGATTCATAGGAAAAATCATGTAACTTATTAGCCTGATCATACTCAACAGACTCCGGATAATTCTTCATTAGATCGGAAAAGTTACTTTTTGCGAAATAAGAATCTCCGGATCTAATAAAGTATTTACCTAATTGAAGCAGAACAAAAGATTTTACTTTATTGCTAGTGAATAATGAATAAAGTTTTTGTAGTTGTGAATCATTTAAATATTTGGCAGCTATTCCCTCACCGATTTTCCTGGCATTGATTTCATAAGTTGATGAATTCGTTTTTTCAATTATGAATAATGCTTCCCTAAATGCATTATAATAGTTAGCTATTGCAAGATAATATTTCGTCAACAGTAGTCTAATTTCTTCAATATAGTTGCTGCTAGGATATTTCTCTAAAAATCCATCAGCTACTGTCTTAAATTCTTCAAGTCGTTCGAGTTGCAGTAGTATTTTAGCTTTGAAGAATTCAGAAATGGTAGTTTTTGAATTATAATCATATTCAGTTATAATTTTATTGAAGCTACTAATAGCCTGGTTATAATTTCCTGAGTTAAACTGGATCAGTGCATTCTCAAATTGCTTCTCAATTTCCTGTTTAACATTATTTTGTGAAACAGTAAAATGGAAAGGTATTGCAATCAGAATTGCTAAAAGATTTAAATATTTTATTTTATTATACAGCCGATTCATAGATCAATTTAAAATAAATTTTTTCAATTGAATGGTATTATTTACTTATAAAACTATTCCCATTCGATTGTTGCCGGGGGTTTTGAACTTATGTCATAAACTACCCTGTTAACACCTCTGACCTTATTAATAATTTTATTCGAAACAGAAGATAGGAAGTCGTGTTCAAATGTATACCAATCTGCGGTCATACCATCAACAGAAGTCACTGCCCTTAAAGACAGAACATACTCATAAGTCCTGGCATCTCCCATAACCCCTACAGAACTTACAGGAAGTAGCACAGTAAACGCCTGCCATATACTTTTATATAGACCTTCTTCTTTAATTGCTGTAATGAAAATATCGTCAGCTTCTCTTAAAATTTCAAGTTTTTCTTTTGTTATTTCACCAAGGACACGAACTGCAAGACCGGGACCAGGGAATGGATGACGGTAAATAAATTCAGGCAAAACGTTCAAGCTTTTCCCGATATTCCTTACTTCATCTTTAAATAATTCACGAAAAGGTTCTATGAGCTTTAAATGCATCTTTTCAGGAAGACCGCCCACATTGTGATGTGTCTTGATTGTTGCAGAAGCCCCTTTTACTGAAACCGATTCTATTACATCAGGATAGAGTGTGCCCTGAACAAGAAACTCCGCATCTTTAATCTTTAAAGCTTTTTCCTCGAAAACTTCTATGAATGTGTTTCCAATAATTTTTCTTTTCTTTTCAGGCTCTGATATACCCTTGAGGTTATTAAGAAATTTTTCAGAAGCATCTATGTGAATATGATTCAGCTTAAGTTTTTCTTCAAACAGTTTCCCAACTTTTTCACTTTCGTTCTTTCGCATAAGTCCATTGTCTATATGGATGCAGATTAAATTATCTCCAATAGCTTTTTTTACTAAAACAGCTGCAACTGTTGAATCGACTCCACCACTAAGAGCGCATATTGCTTTTGAGTTGCCAACAGTCTCTTTGATTTTCTCAAGCTGCTCATTTATAAAGTTTTGTGAAGTCCAGTCCCCACTACATTTACAAATATCAAACAAAAAGTTTTTTATAATATTTTCACCCTTTTCAGTATGAACAACTTCAGGATGGAATTGTAAACCGTAAATTTTTTTTGACTGATTCGAAATAGCACAAATGGGAGAATGGTCGGACTCGCCTACTACTTTGAAACCGAGAGGAAGTTCAGATAAATAATCTCCATGGCTCATCCAGACAATAGAAGCATCCTCAACTCCACTAAGTATATCTGAATTATCTGTTACTCGTAAGATTGATTTTCCATATTCGCGGTTTGCTGCTGGCTCAACAGTTCCACCAAAATTTTTGCAAATAAGTTGAAGTCCGTAACAAAGACCTAAAATTGGAATTTTAAGATTGAATATCTGTGAATCAATATCTGGTGCTGAGTCATCATAAACGCTTAAAGGTCCACCGGATAGGATTATTCCTTTTGGTTTAAGTTCCTGAATCGATGCAAGAGAAATGGTGTGGGGGTGAATTTCTGAATAAACATTGACTTCTCGAACGCGTCGAGTTATCAGCTGCGTGTATTGTGATCCGAAATCAATTATAAGAATTAAGTCCCGTTCTTTCATTTCTGTAAAAATAAGTATCTTATTAAAAATAAAAACCCGTTAAATACGGGTTTAAAATAATCAACAAATTTTAATTCAAATTTAGAGCCGTTCTACTGACCAACTAATGCTTTATACGCATTTGAATCGAGCAGATCATTAAGATCATCAGTATTTTTTATTTCAGCCTTTATCATCCAACCTTCGCCAAATGGATCGGTGTTTACAAGTTCAGGGGAATCAACTAATTTTTTATTAATTTCAATCACTTTCCCGCTAAATGGTGCAAATAAATCGCTGACTGTTTTAACGGCTTCGATGGTACCAAAAGTTTCACCTTTTAAAATTTCAGCAAGGGCAGAATCTATATCAATAAAAACAACATCGCCTAATTCTCCCTGTGCATAATCTGTTACACCAATCGTACCTATCTTTCCTTCAACCAGAACCCATTCGTGATCGTTTGTGTACTTAACGTTCTCCAGTATTTTCATTTTTCCCTCGTAATAAATTTTTTTTAATTAAGATGAATATTCAAATTTATCCAAAAAACTTGTATCAAAAATACCACTTTTAAATCTTTCGTCATCCAGCACTTGCAAATGAAAAGGAATTGTTGTCTTTATCCCTTCAATAATAAACTCGTTCAGTGCTCTCTTGCCTCTCATAATGGCGTGTTCCCTGTTTTTTCCCCATACAATTAATTTTGCTATCAGGGAATCGTAATAAGGAGGAATTGAGTAAGACTGATAAATATGTGAATCAATCCTTACACCAAAACCACCAGGAAAATGAAGCGAAGAAATTTTACCGGGAGAAGGTCTGAAATTATTTTTTGGATCTTCAGCATTAATCCTGAATTCGATCGCATGTCCATGAGGTTTTCTAGGTTTAGTTTCAATTTTCTCTCCTGCGGCTACAAGTATCTGCTGTCTTACAAGGTCCACATCATAAACCAGTTCAGTAACAGGATGCTCAACCTGAATTCTTGTATTCATTTCCATAAAATAGAAATTTTTATTTTTATCGAGGAGGAACTCTATTGTGCCGGCACCTTCATAATTAACAGACTTTGCACCTTTGACTGCTGCATCGCCCATTAAACCTCTAAGTTCATCATCTACTGCAGGCGATGGAGATTCTTCGATTAATTTCTGGTGTCTTCTCTGTATGGAACAGTCTCTTTCACCGTAATGATATACTGTCCCATGCGTATCGCCCATTACCTGAATTTCAACGTGACGAGGGTTTTCAACAAATTTTTCCAGATAGACATCTGAGTTAGCAAATGCAGCTTCGGCTTCGGTTTGGGCAGTATGAAACGCCTTTTGAAATTCATTTTCTTCCCAGACTATTCGCATTCCTTTTCCACCACCACCGGCAGAAGCTTTTATAATTACCGGATATCCAATTTCTTTCGCAAACTCTTTCCCCTGTTCAAGATTTTCAATCACGCCATTGCTGCCCGGTATAACCGGTACCCCGTTTTTTTTCATCGTTTCCTTGGCGAATGATTTATCCCCCATTGCTCTAATCATATCGGGAGAGGGACCAATAAACTTTAAATTTGACTCTTCGCAAATCTCTGAAAAACTAGCATTCTCTGCCAGAAAACCATAACCAGGGTGAATAGCATCAGCACCGGTTATCTGGGCTGCTGAAATTATACCTGGTATTTTTAGATAGCTGTCTTTTCCGAAAGGAGGACCTACACAAACGGCTTCATCTGCAAAGGTTACATGAAGGGAATCTTTATCAGCTTCAGAATAAACCGCAACGGTTTTAATTCCAAGTTCTTTACAAGTTCGGATTATACGAAGTGCTATTTCGCCGCGGTTGGCTATTAAAATTTTATTAAACAAATTTTATCCGAAGTTTAGTAGTACTCAGGTCAACTCAATTAAAAAAAGTGGTTGATTATATTCAACTGGTTTTCCACTCTCAACTAATATCTTTACAATTTTACCACCGACATCAGATTCAATCTCGTTCATTAATTTCATTGCTTCGACTATGCATAAAACTGAGCCGGGTGAAACAACAGCACCTACCTGAACGTATGAATCAGCATCTGGTGCAGGTGCTCTATAAAAAGTACCAACTATGGGTGACCTTATTTCGTGAAGGTTAGCTGCTATTACTTCAGCTTCTAACTTTTTCTCGGCTGTCTCTGTCGCCACTGGAGCTGCAGGTTGTACC
>JBATIA010000214.1:0-1883 GCA_049667415.1 Ignavibacteriaceae bacterium | reverse complement strand
AAGATACAATTTATTGGGCATTTGGCTACAAAGCTCTGGAAACATCACCAGCTTGGGATACTATTTATTCTTGTGGATTAAGTCTTGTTTGGGATTCAATTCCGGATCCATTCGACCGATGGAATTTTGGACCGGAGTTTCCAGTCAGAATTCTCTCCTTGACTAATGCTGAAGATAATTCAAATAATCCAGAGGAATTTGTTCTATATCAGAACTATCCTAATCCGTTTAATCCATCAACCAAAATAAAATTTACAATTCCAACCTCACCCTTAAATCCCTTTCCTTACCAAGGAGAAGGACATAGGGAGAGGTTAGTGACATTAAAGGTTTACGATGTTATTGGAAAGGAAGTTACAACGTTGGTTAATGAAGAAAAATCTGCGGGTGAATATGAAGTTGAGTTTTCCGGTTACGGATTAACCAGTGGGATTTATATTTATCAACTTACTGCAGGAAGTTACAGCGCTTCGAAAAAAATGACTCTTCTAAAATGATTTCTGAAAATTAAATGAAACGCTGGTCGGTAGATTTGGCTGGTTCATAAATCCAACAGAAAAATTCCAGCTTACTTCTTCAGCCAGTAGTTTATTATATGAAGTTACCAGTCTCGCAGCATTAATTGCACTAGCAACTCTGTTCAAAATCAGACCGCCAACTACAAATCGAATATCATTGCTTGTCTGTTCACTTGAAGTCCACATATCCCTGTAAGTCCTGCGTTCTTCAGTTGAATTCCACTTCCAGAAATATTTATCATCATCGTACATCTCAATAAAATTTCTCTCCAAAGCTTTCTGGTCATTATAAGTCTCAATACTTGTATATTCCCCAATTCTTGCATAGTAATCTGCATCCTTATTGTTGTTATCCACACCAGCTCGGGAAGCCGCATAAGTCTGGTAGTTATCTTTCTGCCAGCTGGCGTAAGAATTCATACCAATAAAAGTCCCCCATAAAACACCATCAGCAATAGTAAAATATTTTCCAACATCATAAGCATCGGCATATAATTCACCCATACCGGGTAACAAAAGGGAATAGATAATACCCAGACCCACACTCTTTTTTGTATCACTGATATTAAAATTTAAGTTGAAGTTAATATCCTGAAAATTTTCTTCCGAGTTTTTAACTGATGTTTTTAATTCCTGTAAGGATTTGAGCTCACTTGTTTGGGAAATAATTACCTGAGGGAGAAAAAGCAGTATGAGGGAAATAATCTTCATATTTTTTATTTTAATTTTAGTCTTCTGCCGGGACTAAATCAATTGATTTTTTTGTGGATGATATAACAACCCTGCAGAAATCGTTTTCTGCTTCAGAAATGCAAACAGTGCTTATTTTACCCGTTAAGTTAGCATCGAATTTTGTTTGCACCCTTATATAATTTGAGGTAAAACCCTGCATCATTCCTTTATGATTGGCATCTTCAAATAATACATCCTGCTCGGTGCCGATCATTTTTGCATAAAACTCTCTTCTTTTTTTCTCACTCAAAATGCGCAGGATATTATTTCTTCTCTTTCTTTCCTGAACTTCAACCACACCCGGAAGTGAGACTGCTTTGGTATCAGGTCTTTCAGAATAAGTAAAGACATGAAGGTAAGAAACAGGAAGGTCTCTGAGAAAATTATGAGTATGAAGGAAGTCTTCCTCGGTTTCTCCCGGAAAACCAACTATCACATCCACGCCAATTCCCGCATCCGGGATTTTGTTTTTGACTTTGTGAATCAACTCTTCGTACTCCGGAACAGTATATCTTCGTTTCATTGCTTTAAGAATCCGTGAGCTTCCACTTTGAAGTGGAATATGAAAATGTTTACAAAATTTATCTGACTCAGCTACCAGGTCAATGATTTCATCTGATAAAAGATTAGGCT
>JBATIA010000213.1:0-7873 GCA_049667415.1 Ignavibacteriaceae bacterium | reverse complement strand
GGTCAATTCCTGAGTGTGTTCTATCAATCCCGAAAGCTTGACAAACTTTACCCGGTCCACTTGTTAAATTAAAAATCTCATTTTCGTTTTTAAGCTTCCTTCCAAAACGATTTTTAATCATAATGTTAATTCCGTTAACAGGCTCTAAAGCACGAATTAAAACTGCAGTGCCTTGTCCTTTTTTCCCAGTAACAATATTACAACAATGATGAACACCATATGTAAAATAGACATATAAGTAACCACCTTCTTCAAACATAATTTCAGTTCTCTTAGTAATACCACTATAAGAGTGAGCCGCCTGATCGAAGTCTCCGTGGTAAGCCTCCACTTCTACAATTTTTCCTGCGAGCAATTTACCAGTACTGTATTTTACAAAGATTTTACCCAATAAATCTTTTGCAACTTGAAGAAGTTCTCTCTGATAAAATTTCTTATTTAATTTTTTGTGTGATAGTATATCTTGCATGAGAAATGAAGATGATAAAAGCTGAGCTAGATTGAACTGGAAATTTTATTGAGAGTTTATCTCTGATATCTTGCCAAGGTAATATTCTTTTTTTTCAGGATTACGATTAATTAGCACCTCGTATATTTTAATCGCTTCGTTTTTCTCCCCTTGAGTAAGATAAATATTTGCCAGAGTTTCCGAAGCGAGTTTACTCTTATCGGGTAAGATTGTTTCCTGATTTGTTTCAGGAATAGAAAAATTTTCATTCCTCTCAATCTTTGCTTTCATTACTTCATCTGCTAGTTGTGCGAGTTTTTCATCGATGGATTGAGAGCTGGCAACTATTTTGGGTTCATTTTTTAGATTATCATCATTCACAAATGAATTTATAAAGATGTTACCTCTTGAAGAATCAAAAGGCGAAACCAGCTTATCGGGTAGTTTTAGTTCTTTTTTATAGTGAGTGTAAGTACGACCGGAATCGAGTAATTCACTTGCTTGTTTAATAAAAGAGTCTGCTGCATCAACATTACCAAGCATATGGTTAGCTCTCCCTAATAAAATAAAGGCTAACGGATGTTCAGGAAAAACTTTTAAACCTTCTTCCAGTATGAGAATGGCGTTTTGAACTTCATTCTTTTTAAGACATGTATTAGCGATGTTCAGAAAAAGGGGGGAATTAGTATTCCGTTCGAATAATAATTTTGCTTTGGCATTTAAGTTTTCGTTCACAATCAAGATGCAATCATTTAATAACACTTCTGGCAAAAGCGTGCTTGATGGAAGTAATGGAAACAAAAGAAAATCCTATAAAAAATAAGAGCTGGAATGGAAGTGTAGCAAGTTCCATAAAGTAAATGCTTGAAACCACTCCAACCAGGCAGTAAAATGCCATTATCAATTCTACAATAACAGAAAATCCGATTTTTTTATTTAAATATTTTTTTCCAACCCAGGTATCTTTTTCTGATACTAATTTAAATTTAGGCGTTCTTACAAATTCACTCTTTCGGTTCATTAATCCTTCAAAAACAGCGCGGGAATTATTCAGAGCAAAGCCCATACTGCCTGCCATAAAAACCGGGAATAGAACGATCCTTTTTCGCCAGTCGGGATGAATATCTTTTTGTGAGTATAAATAAAAGAGAAATGAGCTAATAAATGCCAGGACAAATATTGACATAAAAGCAAAATAGACTTCGTGACCACCACTATTTTTTACAAAGATGAGAGGTACATTTAATATTGCTGCAAGCAGAATAAAAGGGAATACAATATTGTTAGTTAAATGAAATGAGCTGTAAAGCTTAATTCTCAATGGAATATCTGAATTCCAGACAAGAGGAAGTATCTTCTTTGCAGTTTCAATTGCACCTTTAGTCCACCTGAACTGCTGAGATTTTAGTGCATTAATTTCTGAAGGGAGTTCTGCTGGAGAAGTAAAATCTTTCAGGAAAATAAATTTCCATCCGTTTAACTGGGCCCTGTAACTAAGATCTAGATCCTCAGTTAAAGTATCTGCATGCCAGTTACCGGCATCTTCTATACAGGATTTTCTCCAGATACCTCCGGTGCCGTTAAAGTTAATAAAGAAACCAGCTTTGTTACGAACACTTTGTTCAATAACAAAATGTCCGTCAAGGGCAAGCGCCTGAGCCCTGGTAAGCAGAGAATGATCACCGTTGAGATGTTCCCAGCGAGTTTGAACCATTCCTATTTTTTCATCAACAAAAAACTTTAAAGTTTTCTTAAGAAAATCTGAGTGAGGAATAAAATCAGCATCAAAAATAGCCACGTAGTCACCGGAGGCTGTCTTTAAACCTTCCTTAAGAGCACCAGCTTTAAATCCTTCACGGTTGTCCCTTCGGATATGCTCAATATTAAATCCTTCCAACTTCTTTTTTTCAACAACTTCGGCAACAACACCTACGGTCTCATCTGTTGAGTCATCAAGAACCTGAATTTCCAACCTCTCTTTTGGGTATTCAATTTCACACACCTTATCAATCAACCTTTCAACAACGTAAAGCTCATTATATAAAGGTAATTGTATAGTGACCAGAGGAATTTCATTAAACTCCTTAGTGGGGTCTAAGTTGACATCTTTAAATTTTCGGTGGTAGTAAAGTAGAACGAAACCGTGAAGTCCAAAAATGAAAAGTATAGAAAGCGAAATAAAGTAACCTATTAAAACTATATTATCCATAAAAATTCCTTCCCGTTTACCAGCCCGAAACCACAGCGAGTAAAATATCTTCTGATATTTTATCTACAGCAGTTTCAATTGCGCTCTCCCTGTTGTTAGTCGACTCTCCGGGAACGTAATCGCCATAATTATTAAAATTATTTTCAAAAATTGTCTTTTTCTGCACTAGATCTTTATAAATTACTTTAACGTTTATTGTTAAACGCCTGGATGATATCTGTTCACCGGCACTTACAATAGCAGGTGCATCAGTAACAGAAGTAATTACACATTCCAAAGTAGCATCTGCCTTTGATCTTTCAGCTATCTGAAGAGAGTTGTCATTAATAAACTTCTGGATTAAGTTTTCCGTAAGCAGTTCCCTTATTCCAGGTATAGCTGCGGGACTTTTATCCTCTGCAACAGGAATAGCTATTGTCTTTAAGTGTTCGGGAACAGATGCACCAGTAAATGAATAAGCACCGCACCCAAAATTAATCAACACACTGCTAAGGAACAACAGAAGTAACACCAGAGAGTGAGGTAAACCAGTTTTATATTTGTTCAATATTTCCAATATCATTCTTCAACCAAATCGTATTGTTTTATCTTCCTGTAAAGTGTTCTTTCACTAATATTAAGCAGCTTTGAAGCTTTCCTCTTATTTCCCCTTGTTTTATCAAGAGCAGCCTTTATCGTCTCTTTCTCAAGTTCATCGAGTGAAAATTTATTCTTCTTAGATTCTTCATTATTTACGGTCGCTTCTCTTCCTGTTAGAATGACCAGATCCTTAAGTTCAATTAAATCTTTCTTTATTTCGAACAGAGCTCTATAGAGAATTTCTCTGTCTGCATCTTCCGGAGTTTTTCTTAAAAATACAGGTAGATTTCTGTTTAAAGAAGGAGTATCCTTCTGCATGAATAACTGCGAGAATGAATCCAAATCTAAAACTCCGCTTCTGTTTAAAGCAACAGCAGTTTCTACAGCATTTTTTAATTCACGCACATTTCCCGGCCAATCATATTCCACCAGCATAGCCATAGCTTCCTGTGTAATAATCGGTAACTCTATTTTGTTTGCGTTGGAATATCCTTCTAGAAAATAATTTACCAATAGTTCAATATCCTCTCTTCGTTTACGCAACGGAGGGATACTCAAATTTACTGCCTTCAACCTGAAATAGAGGTCTTCTCTGAATTGCCTTCGATCAACTTCTTCCTGTAAATCTTTATTGGTTGCAGCAATAATTCTTACATCAACTCTGGTAACAGTTTCTGCACCAATTCTCATGAACTCTTTAAATTCAATTGCTCTTAAAAGTTTAACCTGTGTAGTTAGAGGCATTTCAGCAATCTCATCCAGAAATAAAGTTCCACCATCAGCAATTTCAAAATATCCTTTTCTACCCTCAACTGCACCTGTAAATGCACCCTTCTTATGACCAAAGAGTTCGCTTTCCAGAATTCCTTCGGGTATAGCACCGCAATTAACACTTATCAGTTCTTTGCCTGTTCTTTTGCTTGAGTTGTGAATAGCTCTGGCAAAAACTTCTTTACCAACACCACTTTCACCATAAATTAGGATAGTTATATCAGTTGATGAAACCTGCATTACAACATCCACAAGATCATTTATCTCGTTGGATTGCCCAATAATTCCATTTATTTTTTTGAATTCTTGTCTAGTCACTTAAATACGAAATATGATAAGAATGACAAACTGACGCAGGGGCAAAAATAATGATTAATAAACTGATTTTAAATAGAATTAATTAAGGATAAAAAACTAATGATTTGTTCATATTTCGAAGGATATGCCATCCTCAGCAAGAAGGATTCTTCTATTAAGCGCAGCCGGCAGGTTTGCCATAATTTCACTTAATACAGGAATATCTTCGTCCGCAAAATGAGTAAGATAAGTCATAGCAGGTTTTATACTGATGATTTTTTCAAACAATGATTTCGGAGAAATATGAGTGACTTCACTGATTAATATATCGGGTACTATCTCATTAAATAATAACAGATCTTCTGCTGATCCAACATCGGAAGTATAAATTATTTTTTTATCCACTGACTCAAAAAGGAAACTTCCGCTATACAAACTTAGGGATGGATGCTTAGTTCTATACTTTTCTAGATCACTGAGGTGTGAGTTTTTTCTGGCCAAGAAAGAAAACTTATCTGCAATGTTGAATTGCTCATTGTCTTTAAATCTTTTGTAATGAAATTCAAATCCCATTTTTTCGGATAAAAGATAGGAACGAACTAAAAACTCCTCAACTACTTCGACAAGGCTTTCGTGGATGAAAACCTCAAGTGGTCTGTCTCTATGCATCATTTTCATTTGAACAATCAATGCAGGTAAACCTGAGAAATGATCAGGATGAAGATGAGTTAAAAGAATACCGTTAATCGAATTAAATTTTATTCCATTGCTGATAAAGGCACGTGATATTCCATCTCCTGTATCAACTAACAGATTATATTTTTCAGAAGAGAATAATATCGAAGAATGAAATCGTTTTAATGAAGTCTTACCGGAACTTGTACCGAGAAAAGTAATTTTCACGACTACTTTGCGGGAATTGGAACTATACTTCCGTTCAATTTGAAACGGGAATTTACAACCCGAAGAAAATTTTCAGCATCTTCATATTTCTCGAATTTGCCCGCATAAACTACATGAAAAGTTGTACCCGCCACTGTCTTTTCTCCCAGCTGACAATAAATGCCCGCATTTTCAAACTGGTTATACAGATTATTTGCATTATCTAAATTTGTGAATGCACCAGCCTGAATGGTATACTTATATGATTCTAATGGTGCAGATTTATTTTCAACTTCATTGGTTTCCTTTTTTTCCGGTGCAGAGCTTTCAAGTGCTGAAAGATTTTGATTTGCAATATTTATGTAAGGTGATTCAGGGTAAGATTCTTTGAGCTGTTTTAGTTTTTCCCGTGATGTATCGTAAAGACCCAGCGCATAATAGTATGAGAATATTCTGTAAAGTGCAGCATCAGCATATTTACTTTTCGGATAGTCATCAACTATATTCTGATAGATTACCACGGCTTCCTGTCCATTTTCTTTTAACACTGCATCAAGAAACATTACAGATGGATCGTCCGGATATTTTTCCTTCAATTCAACCAGTGCATCCTTTGCCTTTGCAACATTACTATTTTCAATGGCTTTTAAATACGGGACGATGTCAATTTCCTGAGGATACAAATCTCCTAACATCAAAGAAAGATTTACTATCAAAAGTAAAGAGAAATATTTCGATTTTAGCTTTAGCATTTTTTACCGGAAAATCACCGGAAAGTTCTGAATTAAAAGATTCAACCAGTTAAAGATAAACTTTTTTCAACCAGATTTGTGAACCCGGTAAATTCACCAAACAAGGTTGCAGATGTAGCCCTGTTTATTTTAACTTTTACATAATCACTTGTTTTTATGCGCTCGTCTAATGGCAAAATTAAAACTTTATTGGAGTCTGTTCTTCCGGAAAGGAACTTATCTGATTTTTTACTGAATCCCTCAATTAATACAACCTCTTCCTTCCCGATTAATTCCTGGTTCAACTCAAAAGATATCTGCTGCTGAAGGTTTATTATCTCCTGAAGTCTTTTTGTTTTTGTTTCTTCATTAACATCGTCGGGCATTTTATATGCTTTTGTTCCTTCCCTTGGAGAATACTTGAACATATATGCACCATCATATCTTACTTCTCTCATCACATCAAGAGTCATTACGTGATCTTCAAAAGTCTCTGTAGGAAAGCCAGATATAATATCAGTAGAAAAACTAACAGCAGGTATTATTCTTCTGGCTTTTTTGACTAGTTCAAGATAATGTTCTATCGTGTAGGTTCTGTTCATCAAATCCAAAATTCTATTTGAACCAGATTGAACAGGAAGATGAATGTAATTGCAGATATTAGAATGCTCGGCGATGGTGTATAAAAGCTTATCAGAAAGATCCTGTGGGTGAGAAGTAGTAAAACGAATTCTAACCGAGCGATCAATTTCTGCACATGCAGCAAGCAGGTCAGCAAAATCATTTTGATTATCGCTGTAAGAATTTACATTTTGTCCTAATAGAGTGACTTCCTTAAATCCTCTTTCAGATAATTGTTTTACTTCCTGAACAACAGATTCAAGTGAACGGCTTCGCTCACGACCCCGCGTGAAAGGCACAACACAGAATGTGCAAAATTTATCACAACCACGCATAACTGATATCCAGGCTTGCAAACCATCTTCCCTGTGCGGTAAAATATCATCGTAGGTTTCAGTTTTGGAAAGCTTAACTCCAATTCCTTTATCACCATTAAATGCAACATCGATAAGTTCAGGTAATCTGCGATATTCGTCAGGACCAACGACCACATCAACAATTCTTTTTTTCTCAACCAGATCCTTTCTTAAACGTTCAGCCATGCAGCCAAGAACACCTACGATTAAACCAGGTTTTTGATCTTTAATTGTTTTAAAGTTTCCAAGCCTGCCGTAAATCCTTTGCTCAGCATTTTCTCTTATGCTGCAGGTGTTAACCAAAATTATATCGGCTTCTTCTGAATGCTTTGTTACACTGTAGCCATTATTTTGCAGAATCCCCATCACAATTTCAGTATCTGCAAGATTCATCTGGCAGCCATAGGTCTCAATATATACTTTATTGTTATTCATAATCTGGTGAAAAATACGAGCAAATATAATTTATTACCGTCTGCGGTTCAATCTAAATGCTTATAGTTATGAAATGGGTTTGAAAAGACTAATTTGAAGACAATGCGTATAAAACAATGTTCAGCAGCAGGAAGCCCAAAGTTCCATAAATTATATTAAACAGTATCCTCTTCATCTTATGATCACGACGGATGTCTCTTTCGAGCTTATTCCGACCATTGAACTTCGCGAAACCTAATATCATTGTTTAATTGCTTTAATTCTAAAAAATTATTAAATAATTCGCTGGATAACCTAGTTAAAATCCAGGATAAATTCAGCATCAATCTATATGCCTGACAGTTTCCCTTCATTTAAGGATATAAGAAGGAAACATTGTTTTTCCATAAACGTAATTTTTATTTTTTCTTTCAATATTACCCATAGTTTACCACCATTATAACTCATCAAGCAATAAAAAAACCCCTCCAATCAGTCTCGGCAAAGCCGGGCCTTGACACAGGGAGGGGTTAAAGAAATTATTATTTCTTCTACTATTTAATTA